>JBBSVD010000021.1:0-27856 GCA_038233835.1 Flavobacteriales bacterium
AAGCGACGACAGATATTATGGAGGGAATATTTACCGAAGCGAGCGCGAACGTGCTTTTGAAGACGGCGTGAAAATAGGACAGGGAAATACTACCACTTCTTTATTTGCTGAAGTTGAAGCTGGTTATATAATTAATCCTGTTACCAATTTAAAACTTTTTGGAAGTGTAATCTATAGGGATTTTAACCCCCAGGTGAATACTGATCTTATCTTTAAAGAGAACACTGTTTGGTTAAATATAGGCTTACGCACCGATATTTTTAACTGGTATTACGAATACTAAATAAAATATTCTAATTACAGAACTAAAGCTATTTTTGTTACATTTCTACACTTCTTATGTAGTTTGTCTTAATTTTTGGAAGTACAGAATGTATCAATGTTATTATATTGATTTTCAGCATTTTTTTTAATAATGGTAAAGCCAACAATTCCTAAAAATTAACTTTTTTACATTCTTGTTAAAACACAATTAAGAAGTATCTTTGCGCCAAATATAAAATTGCTTTTTTTGAGTAATACAAGCGTACATACCCCTTCAATATCAGTGCTTTCAGATTTTAAGGAGATTACAAAAATGCGACTGGCCGTAAGCGTGGTCTTTTCATCTGTTGCTGGATATTTTCTGGGTGCAGAAGTGGTTAATTTTGTAACTGTTTTTCTTCTTGCAATTGGAGGCTATTGCATGGTTGGAGCTTCTAATGCTTACAATCAAATAATAGAGAGAGATCTGGATGCCTTGATGGATCGCACCAAGGACAGGCCAATTCCTGCAGGAAGAATGTCTGTTAACACGGCATTCATCATCGCGAGTACCTTAACTATTTTAGGTTTAATTGTACTTTATTTTATAAACCCTAAAACTGCAATGTTTGGGGCAATTAGTATCTTTTTATATGTAAGCGTTTACACGCCTTTAAAAACAAAAACTCCTTTAGCAGTATTTGTTGGAGCGTTTCCTGGAGCAATACCTTTTATGCTGGGCTGGGTTGCGGCAACCAATGAATTTAGTATAGAACCTGGTACCTTATTCATGATACAGTTCTTCTGGCAATTTCCTCATTTTTGGGCTATAGGTTGGTGGTTGTTCGACGATTATAAAAAGGGCGGTTTTTTCATGTTACCTACAGGGAAGCGTAATAAAGTAACTGCAATTCAAATAATACTATATACCATTTGGACTATAATGGTCTCTGTAATTCCAGTTTTCGGGGTTACTGGAAAACTATTTTTAACTCCTTACGCAGGAGTGATAATCTTTGCATTGGGATTAGGTATGTTGTATTACGCCTTCAAATTATATAAGAATCGGGATGCTATTTCCGCCAAGAAATTAATGTTTGCTAGTGTATCTTATATCACATTTTTGCAAATAGTTTATGTTTTGGATAAATTTTTAAGACAATGGATATAACAGAAAGAAGCATAGATCATAAAATTGGCCGTGCAAAAAAAATGATGTTATGGTTTGGTATTGCAAGTATGGTAATGATGTTTGCCGGGATCACTAGTGCTTATGTTGTTAGTAAAAACAGACCAGATTGGATCACAGATTTTCAATTACCCACAACTTTATATTGGAGCACCTTGGTGATCATAATAAGTAGCATTACTTTTATTCTTGCGAAAAAGAGTATTCTTAATGGTAATAGATCTGCTGGAAGTTTGTTATTATTGACAACCTTGGGTTTAGGAATTACTTTTGTGGCTTTGCAATTCGAAAGTTTTTCAGCAATAATAAGTGCGGGTTATTACTTTACTGGAAGTGAGAGTACAATTACTACATCTTTTATATATGTAGTTGTTTTATTGCACCTTGCCCACCTGGCAGCAGGTTTAATAGTGCTTTTGGTGGTAATTTATAACCATTTTAAACAACGTTACCAACAGGGGCAAATGCTTGGAATTGAGCTTGGTGCCACGTTCTGGCATTTCTTGGATATTCTTTGGGTATACCTGTTTGTATTTTTATATTTCTTTAGATAATAAATTTGCGTATTTTTGCCCATCTATTAAAATCAAATTCTTCATATGGAAGCTACTGTTATTAGAACAGGAACCGAAGGTAGAACCTGGGGCGGTGGAAATGAGCCATTAAAGGCTAGTTATGGTAAAATGATGATGTGGTTCTTCATCGTTTCCGATGCACTTACATTTTCAGGATTCTTAGCTGCTTACGGTTTTTCAAGGTTTAAATTTATTGATTCTTGGCCTATCGCAGATGAGGTGTTTAATCACTTCCCATTTTTACACGGAGTAGAAGCTCCAATGTATTATGTGGCTTTGATGACCTTTATCCTTATTTTTTCCTCTGTAACAATGGTTTTGGCAGTAGATGCTGGTCACCACATGAATAAGGGAAAAGTTACTTTGTATATGTTCCTTACCATTATTGGTGGTGCAATCTTCGTTGGTTCTCAAGCTTGGGAATGGAAGAATTTTATTCAAGGTGAATATGGTGCTGTTACTACTAATGGTGGTAATATTCTTCAATTTGTAAATACTGAAGGGGAACGTGTTGCATTAGCAGATATCGTAGTTTCAATTCCACATGAGAGAATAGAGAAATCCCGTAGTAGTGGGCTTTGGTTTGCTGAAAATGAAACCCTTCCAGAATATACTATTGAAGAAGTAAAAGCTGGTTTTGAAGCACATCCGGATGTCCTTGTTCGCACTAAAATGTTTGATGAAGAAGGTGAAAAAACAATCCTTTCCAGAGAAGAATCTCTTAAAAAGTTGAATGCAGAGGCAGTTGGAGTGGTTCAAGGAGCTAATTTAACCGAGAATGAATACGGCCCGCCGTTATTCGCAGACTTTTTCTTCTTTATTACTGGTTTTCACGGATTTCACGTCATCTCTGGAGTAATTATAAACATCATCATCTTCTTTAATGTTATCTTAGGTACTTACGAGCGCAGAGGAAGTTATGAGATGGTAGAAAAGGTTGGTTTATACTGGCACTTTGTAGATTTAGTTTGGGTATTTGTATTCACATTCTTTTACCTAGTTTAATTCTGAAATATATAAAAATGGCACATAGTACTACACATACACACGAGTCTAACAACAAAAGAATTTGGTTTGTTTTCGCCCTACTTTCTGTGGTAACAATAGTAGAGGTTATATTGGGAATTATTAGACCCGATATCTTAGTGAACACAAACTTTTTAGCAATGAAGTTGCTTAACTGGATCTTCATTATTCTAACTTTATACAAAGCTTATTACATCGCTTGGGCGTTTATGCACCTAGAAGGCGAAAGCAAAGGCCTTCGAAGAGCGGTAGTATGGACAGCGATCTTCCTTATAAGTTATTTAATGTTTATTCTTTTAACTGAAGGAGATTATATTTTCGATATTTATAAGAATAGCCAAGTGGCGTGGGATTTTTAATTCCATATTATAAATTAAAAGCTTAAAAAAAGACGGGTATTTAAAACCGTCTTTTTATTTTTGTAACCCGTAACAACACGGATTTATGAAGAAATTTTTAGTATTGGGCATTCTATTTCTTTTGCCCATTGTAGCATATTTATTCTTTTCTTCCGGAGTTAATCATTTTGCTAAGCTTCCGGTTCTAACAGAGCATGTAAAAGATATAAATAACCTGGAAAACAATAGAGATAGCATTGTGAGTTTTCATAATAAAATAAGTATTGTTGCTTTCTTCGGAAATGATCTTGATGCTTTAAAAGGAAACACCTTCAATCTTGATAAAAAGATCCTAGAGAAGTTTTATGGCTTCAAAGATTTTCAATTCGTCATTATCCTACCAAATAGTGCTAGAGAACAAGCAGATCTTTTTATTGAAGAATTCAATAATATAACAAACTCTAATTATTGGAGTTTTGTATACGGGGAACCTTCAGAGATCAAAGCTGTTTTTGAAAGTTTTGAAACTAATTTACAACTAGATGAAAATCTACAAACACCTTTTGTATTCATAATAGATAAAGATGCTAGTTTACGTGGGAGGGATGATTCTGACGAAGAGGGATTGTATGGGTACGATTCCAGATCGGTATCGGAATTGGGGAACAAGATGAATGATGATATTAAGGTGATCTTGGCAGAATATAGATTAGCATTAAAACGGTACAAAGCAACAATAGATTAAGTACATGAAAAACAAATCTTATATAGGAATCTCCTTGATCATTCTTGTTTTTGGGATCTTCTTTATTCCGAAGATAGTAGATAGAATTTCCAATGGAGAAGTTGTAGAGAATGATAGGTTGAATGTGGGAAATAGCTATAAACGCACCGATGATCTGATGTATATAGAATTATACGGTGAGAATAAAAAAGTTCCTGATTTTAAATTTGTGAATCAGAATGGAGATTCTATCTCCAATAAAGATTACTTAGGGAAAGTATATGTGGTAGAATTCTTTTTTACAACATGTCCATCAATTTGCCCTATTATGAATAAGAATTTGGTGGGTGTGGAAAAGGAATTGGGAAGTAATTCAGATTTCGGGATTGTTTCTATTTCCATAGATCCAACTCATGACACTTCCGAAATTTTAAAAGAATACGCTGCTAATTACGAAATAGATAATCCTAACTGGAATTTTCTAACTGGCGATAAAGAAAAGATTTACACCTTGGCAAATAAGGGATTTGGAATTTTCGCTAATATAGACGAAAGTGTTCCTGGCGGTTTTGCGCATTCAGGGATGTTCGCATTGGTAGATAAAGAAGGGTATATTCGTTCCAGAGCAGATAATTTTGGAAACCCGATAATCTATTATAAAGGTTCTATAGAAAGAGGAAGCTCTGTTTTAAATGGAGAAGAAGAGCCACAGATCGATATTTTGATAGAAGACATTAAAAAATTATTATAAATATGGAGAAAGTAAATGCAGATAAGATCGCAATTCCTGTAATTATTGCTCTTTCTATTATTGTTCCCATTGTAGTTTTAATATTAATGTACATGCCTGTAAGATTTAATCTATTCGATACAGATTCTGGTACATTACCTTTTTTTCACGCACTACTTAATGGTAGCACCGCTATACTGCTAACTATTGGTTATTTTTTCATGTCGATTAAAGCCTATAAATGGCATAGAAATACAATGATCCTGGCCTTTTTGCTGTCAAGTGTATTTTTAGTGAGTTATGTAATTTCTAAAATAAGCAATGCTCCAATTGCTTACGGCGGGGAAGGGGTGTTGAAATATGTTTACTTTTTTATCCTAATTACTCATATTGTATTATCTGCAATTATAATCCCGCTAGTTCTTTTCACTATGTATCGTGGGTTGAACGGACAATATAAAAAGCATGCAAAAATTGCACGTTGGACATTCCCGATCTGGCTTTATATTGCAATTACAGGTGTTTTAGTTTATGTTTTTATGTGGCCTTATTATTAAAATTAAGTAATTTTATGAAGCCTTTAAAATTGAATAATTAAAATTGAAATGAAATTAAAACTGATCTTAGCTGTAATTTTTTTGATGCTTTTACCAAGTATGGCTGATGCACAATGTGCTATGTGTAGAGCCGTATTAGAAAGTGAAGGGTCTGAAGCTACGGCTCAAGGAATAAATGATGGGATTGTTTATTTAATGATCTTCCCTTATATATTAATTGGTGGAATTGCATTCTTCATATATAGATCCTTTAGAAATAAGGATACAGCTGAAAAATCGTAGCCTTCAGCAAAAAATTAACAGATCTATTCTAGATATACTGTAACATTCCGTACCAATTTTAGTCTTATCAATATGCCTGGAGTATTCTAAATGAATATTGAAGGTATACTTCTAATAAAATAGATATGATTGAAATCAAGGACTTGCACAAATCGTATAAGATGGGGAGCAATTCTCTTCATGTTCTAAAAGGCATCAATTTTAGTGTTGCAGAAGGCGAGTTGGTTTCGATAATGGGATCTTCCGGTTCTGGAAAATCTACCCTTTTAAATATCTTAGGGATGCTGGATGAAGCAGATTCTGGCACCTATACACTAGATGGGCTTCCTATTAAAAACTTAAATGAAAAGATAGCGGCACAATACCGTAACAAATTTCTTGGCTTCATTTTTCAATCCTTTAATCTTATCAACTATAAAAACGCCTTAGATAATGTGGCTTTACCATTATATTATCAAGGAATAAAACATAAAGAACGTGTAGACATCGCCATGAGCTATTTGGAAAAAGTGGGTCTTGCAGATTGGGCTACTCATTTACCAAATGAACTTTCCGGGGGGCAGAAGCAACGAGTTGCAATTGCAAGAGCCTTAGCTTCCAATCCAAAAGTTTTATTAGCAGATGAACCTACAGGTGCCTTAGATACCAAAACTTCTTATGAAGTAATGGATTTAATTCAGGGGATAAATGATGAAGGAAGAACAATTCTAATTGTTACTCATGAGCATGATATTGCAGAAATGACAAAAAGAATTGTGAACTTAAAAGACGGGGTGATAATAGACGATTCTAAAGTGAACCAAGTAAGAGCATTAAGCAATGTTTAATCTAGAAAGATGGCAAGAAATCTTTGAAACGATAAGCAAAAATAAATTGCGAACGTTTCTAACCGGGCTTTCAGTAGCATCGGGAATCTTTATATTGGTAATTCTTTTAGGAATTGGCCAGGGGATGCAAAATGGGATCTCTAGGGAATTCGAACAAGATGCAGCTAATATGTTATTTGTTTGGAGCAATGTTACTTCAAAAGAATATAAAGGATTGAATCCAGGAAGACAGATCACTTTAAAAAATGAGGACTACAATCAGACGGTAAATAAATACGAGGATCAGCTAGAGTATAAATCTTCTGTTTTTAGAATCTGGAGTGGATTTGTGAATTATAAGAAGGAGTCTGGGAATTATAGAGTAGAAGGAGTGTGGCCAGATTTTCAATTCCTAGAGAATGCTACCATGACTCAAGGACGTTTTGTTAATTATAAGGATAATGATAACGTAGAAAAGGTGGTTGTTCTTGGGAATAAAGTCAAGAACGATTTGTTTAAGAATGGGGAAGATGTTATTGGCAAGTATGTGCAAATTTCTGATATTAATTTTAAGGTTATCGGAGTGTTCTCAGATCCAGGAGGAGAACGAGAAGAGTCACGGGTATTTTTGCCTATTTCCACTGCACAAAAAGTGTTTAATGGAGGGAATGATATAAGAAACCTTGCATTTACACTTCCAAAAAGAGATAATTTTGAACAAGCATTATCAGAGTCCGAAAAATTTTCTGAGGAATTAGTTACTTATTTAAAAGAAAAACACTCTGTTGCGCCAGAAGATACTCGTGCAATCACTATAAATAACAGCTTAGAGAATATGAAAAGATTCTATGATCTCAATAAGATGATCAAGATATTTTTCTGGGGAGTTGGTATCTGTACTATTATAGCAGGAGTTGTAGGAGTTAGTAATATCATGCTTATCATAGTTAAAGAACGCACCAAAGAAATTGGGATAAGAAAAGCTTTGGGTGCCCAACCACTAAGTATTATAGGGATGATCCTTCATGAATCTATTTTTGTAACAACTATTTCAGGTTTTATTGGACTCATTTCTAGTTTAGCCCTTTTGGAGTTTGTGGGCCCCCTTATAGAGACAGATTATATTGCCAATCCATCTGTAAATTTTAATGTAGCATTAACTACAGTATTTATTCTGGTATTGGCTGGAGCTATAGCAGGATTTTTTCCAGCGTGGAGAGCTGCCAGAATTAAACCTATAATCGCTTTAAGAGACGAATAAGATGTTTAGTAGAGATAATTGGAGCGAAATATTAGAGGCCTTGACCTCGAACTGGTTTAGAACTGTCCTTACCGCTTTTGGGGTTTTGTGGGGCATCTTCATATTGGTTATTCTTCTAGCTGCAGGGAAAGGTTTGGAAAATGGTGTGAAGCAAGGTTTTGGAGGTATCGCAACCAATTCTATGTTCATGTGGGCGCAAACTCCTTCTAAACCATATAAAGGCTTGCCAAAAGGGCGGTCTTATAACTTTAAGATTAGTGATGTTGACGCTATAAAACAAAGTGTTCCGAATCTAAAATATGTTTCTCCAAGAAATCAATTAGGAGGTTTTGGTGGGGCAAACAATGTAGTGCGCGGACTCAAAACAGGAGCATTTAATGTGTTTGGCGATTATCCGGAGGTGATAAATCAAGAGCCTATGGATATCACATCTGGAAGATTTGTGAATTATTCAGATATAGAGCAGAATAGAAAAGTGGCTATTCTTGGTGCGGGGGTTATCAACGATATGTATGATCCCGGGGAAGAAGTTATTGGTTCCTATATCAAGATAAATGGGGTAAACTTTATGGTGATAGGCTCCTATAAGAAAAAAGGAAATAATGGTAATCCAGAAGAGAATCAAAAACAGATCTATGTTCCTTTCACGGCATTCTCTCAAGCCTTTAATATGGGAGAGAACGTAGGCTGGTTATCTATCACTGCAGAGGATGGTTCTTCTATTACAAACTTAAAAACTCAGATCTTCGATTTAATGAAATCTAGACATACCATACATCCGGATGATGATAGGGCTATCGGAAATTTCGATCTATATCAGGAATTCAGCAAAATAAATGGATTATTCGTCGCCTTAAAAGCAGTCGCCTATTTTGTCGGGATCTTGGTTTTGCTATCTGGTATCATTGGAATTTCGAATATCATGCTTATAGTAGTAAAAGAACGTACCAATGAAATTGGCGTGCGAAGAGCTTTAGGAGCAACACCATGGAATATAAGAGGACAAATTTTAATGGAATCCATAGTGCTGACAATTATTTCTGGAATGACAGGAATAGCTCTAGCTACAGGGATTATAGCACTGGTAAATATGCAACTGGATGGAGTAGATACTTCAGATATGATGTTTGCAAATCCAAGCGTAGATCTGGGAGTGGTTTTTATAGCTTTAAGTATTTTAATAATATCTGGATTATTGGCTGGTTTAATTCCGGCACAAAACGCAATAAAGATCCAACCGGTAGATGCATTAAGAACAGAATAACAATAAATTGATTAATACCATTTAAAAATGAAAAAAGTAGTTACAGTAATAATTCTCATAGTTATCGCGATCACATTCGTTGGAGCTTTGTATTATTTATTTCAAAAAAATCAGGAGGATCCAGTGGTATATGAAACCGAAACTCCTAGTAAACAAGATATAGTAAAGAAAACTGTAGCTACGGGAAGTATTGTTCCTAAAGAGGAAGTTTTAATAAAACCGAATATTTCAGGAATTATAGAAGAGATCTATATTGAAGCTGGAGAAGCAATAAAATCTGGAGATCTTATCGCAAAAATTAGAGTGATCCCAAATATTTCATCTTTACAAAGTTCTAAGGATGGCGTAGCAACGGCAAAGATCAATCTCGATAATGAAAAAAAATCTTACGACAGGCAAAAATCCCTTTTTGATAAAGGCGTTATTTCAGCAAACGACTGGGATAATGCACAAGTTGGGTACCAAAGAGCTTTACAGAATTACAGATCTGCACAACAGAATTACGATATTGTAAAAACCGGAACCACGAGTGGAATTGGTGCTTCGGCTAATACGTTGATTAGATCTACTATAGATGGGATGGTTTTAGATGTTCCGGTAAAAGTGGGTAATCAGGTTATTGAAAGCAATAACTTTAATGATGGAACTACCTTAGCAACTTTGGCAGATGTAAATAATATGATCTTTGAAGGGAAAGTAGATGAAAGTGAAGTTGGTAAGATCAAAGAAAACCTTCCGCTAGAAATCACCATCGGTGCTATTGAAAATAAGAAATTTGATGCAGTACTGGATTATATCGCTCCTAAAGGAATCAGCGAGAATGGCGCCATTCAATTCAACATCAAAGGAACTCTTAATAAAGCAGATACCACTTTTATTAGAGCCGGTTTAAGTGCAAATGCATCTATAATATTGGCAAAGGTAGATGACGCTCTTGCGATAAAGGAGGCATTGGTACAGTTCGATCCTAAAACTCAGAAACCTTTTGTTGAAGTAATGACAGGAGATCAACAATTCACCAGAAAAGAGGTGGAATTAGGAGTTAGTGATGGTATTTATGTTCAGGTTTTAAAAGGAGTTTCGGACAATGATAAGATCAAGATCTGGAATCAAATAAAACCAGCTCAAGCCACAACCGGCAACTAGTTTTAATTTTAGTGTAACAACTTTCCAACTTCATAGACCAATCCTTCACAATCTTAATTATGAAAAAATCAATTTTACTGGCTTGCCTTTTTTTAATTTCCGCAGTGGTGACCGCGCAAACAAAAAAGTGGAGCTTGCAAGAATGCGTAGAATATGCTTTAGAGAATAATATTTCTATAAAACAATCTGCTTTAGATGTTGAAGCTGCAGATATAGAACGATTTGATGCTATTGGAAATTTTTTACCCTCATTAAATGCTCAGGTAAATGCTTCGAGTAACGGAGGTTTAAGTATAAATCCAACCAATAACAGGTTTGAAAGTACAAGATTTACCTCTGTTTCGGCTGGAGCTTCAACCTCTCTAACCTTATTCGATGGCCTAAGAAATTTAAGACAATTACAACGATCTAAATTATCTAAACTAGCAAGTCAATATTCTTTAGAGTTAATGAAGGATGATATTGCCTTATTTGTAGCAAACTCATATTTACAGGTTTTATTCAATAAACAAAATTTAGAAGTATTAAGATCTCAAAATGAAGTAACTCAAAAACAATTAGACAGAACCCAAGATCTAGTGGATGCCGGAGTTTTACCAAAAGGTGATCTATTAGAAATTCAAGCTACAGCAGTCAGTGAGCAACAACGGATTATAGTTGCTGAAAATAATATTCAGGTTTCCTTGATAAGTCTTGCACAATTGTTATTGATAAAGGATTATCAAAATTTTGATATTGTAGAAGCAGAATATACTATTGTTGGTGATGAAATATTAGAAAATACTCCTTATGAGCTAATTGAAAAAGCGAAGGAAGAACGATATGAAATTAAGATTGCTCAAGAGCAAAAAAACATTGCAGAAAAAGATGTAGAGATCTCGAAAGGTGCTTATTTACCTACGCTTTCTGCATTTTATAATTACAACACCAGATATTCAGATAACGATGCCTTCAATAGGAATTTCAACACTCAGATCTATGAGAATGATGGAACTTCTTATGGGCTACAGCTAAATATTCCAGTTCTAAATGGATTTGCTACCAGAAATCAGGTAAAGCGAAACTTGATAAATGTGGAAAGAGCTAATTATAGATTAGAACAGGCAGAACTGGATCTGGAGGCAAATGTATATCAGGCTTACGTAGATGCGCAAGGTGCATTAAAAGCATATGAAGCTGCTGTGTTAGCATTAGAAGCGCAAGACCAAGCTTATGAATACGCAACCGAACGCTTTAATGTTGGATTGACCAATGCATTCGATTTTAGTCAGGTAAAACTTAGACTAGAAAATGCACAAACAGAATTATTGAGGACTAAGTACGATTATATATTCAAATTAAAGGTGATCGAGTTATATTTTGGAATCCCGGTAACCGATCTTAAATTTTAAATCATGAAGAAAAAAACACTTATTATTATTGGTGTAATAGCAGTTTTATTAATAGTAGTTCTATTGTTTGGTAAAAAAGCCGGGTGGTTTGGTGCTTCAGGAAATCTAAAAGAGGTGGAGATCACCAAGGTGGAACCACTGGATATTATCGAGACCGTTTCGGCAACTGGGAAAATCCAGCCAGAGATCGAAGTAAAACTTTCTTCGGAAGTTTCAGGTGAGATCATTGATCTTCCAATTGTTGAAGGACAAATGGTAGAAAAAGGAGATCTTTTAGTTCGAATAAATCCAGATATCTACCAGTCCAGTTTACAAAGATCCAGAGCAGGGCTTCAAAATGTAAAAGCAGGTTTTGCGCAATCTGAAGCAAGCTTAAAAGAAGCTAAATCCAACTATGATAGGAACAAGACTTTATTTGATAAAGGAATTATTTCTAAAGCAGAATGGGATCAAATAGTTGCAGTTTATGAGAGATCACAAGCTTCTAAAAGCGCTAGTTATTATAGCATGCAAAGTGCTGCGGCCACGGTTACAGAGGCTACAGATAACTTAGCAAGAACTACTATTTATGCGCCAATGCGTGGAACTATTTCTAAATTAGATGTGGAATTAGGCGAGCGTGTGGTAGGAACCCAACAAATGGCAGGAACAGAGATTATGCGTGTTGCCAATCTTTCTAAGATGGAAGTTGAGGTAGATGTAAATGAAAATGACATTGTAAAAGTATCTGTTGGAGACAGTACTGTCGTAGAGGTAGATGCCTATTTAAAAAGAGAATTTAAGGGAGTGGTTACAGAGATCTCGAATTCTGCGATTCAAGGATTAACCGCAGATCAAGTTACCAACTTTAAAGTAAAGGTTAGAATACTAGAAACTTCATACAGTGATCTATTGAAAGGTAAATCTGAAAATTATTCTCCTTTTAGACCAGGAATGACGGCAACTGTAGATATAATTACACGTAAAAAGACCAAGGTTATAGGAGTTCCAATTAGTGCTATTGTAATAAAAACTGATACTTCTTCAGCTAAAACTACAGGTGCTCCAAAAGATGATGCCACTAAAGGAGGTGACGAACAAAAATTTGAGACTGTCTTTGTTAAAGATGGGAATAAGGCTAAATTGCGGGTTGTTACCACAGGAATTCAAGACGATAGAAATATTGAGATTTTAACCGGGTTAAAACCGGGAGATGTTGTAATTACTGGGCCTTATAATACAGTAACAAAATCTTTGAAAGCCGGAGATGAGGTTACCTTATTGAAACAGGAAAAACCTACAGAATAAATTTAATAATTTGGCTACCATACTTTGTATAGAAACAGCTTCCACAAATTGCTCTGTTGCACTAGGAGTAAATGGGAAGCTGCTTGCTTTAAAAGAAGATTATGACTCCAGCTACTCACATGCGGAGCGATTACATATCTTTATAAAACAGCTTTTAGAAGAGAATAATATTAGTTTGAAAGATCTGGATGCTATTGCCGTGAGTAAAGGTCCGGGATCTTATACGGGTTTAAGAATAGGAGTTTCCGCCGCTAAAGGTTTGTGCTTTTCTTTGGACATTCCGTTGATTTCTGTTGCTACGCTCACTTCTATTGCAATACAGGTAGAGGAAAAAGGAATTGTTATTCCTATGATGGATGCAAGAAGAATGGAAGTATATACGGCAGTTTTTAATGCTGATGGTGATCAAATTGAGGCTACTTCAGCTAAAATATTAGATGAAGATTCCTATTTAGAATATATAGGAAAAGGTGTCGTTTATTTTATTGGTAGTGGAGTAGAGAAATTTCAGAAAATATGCACGCATTCTAATGCCAAATTTATCGAAAATATTTTACCAAGTGCAACGCAAATGATAGAATTGGCAACTTTAAAGTACAAAATAAGCGACTTTGAAGATGTCGCTTATTTTGAACCTTACTATCTGAAAGATTTTATGATAGGTTAACTTCTAGTTATTTTCATTGTTCTCTGCCTTATTATTTTCTTCTTTATTTTTCTCTTCCTTATTCTCTACTTTATCACCTTCCTTGATATCTTTTTTATTCTCTTCCTTAGTGTTTTCAGAATGATTATAGAAATGTACATCTCTCTGTGGGAAAGGAATTCCTACTCCTGCAGCTTCTAATCTTATTTTAGCTTCTTCTATCGCATACCAATGGCAATCCCAGAAATTCTCATTAGTTGCCCAGAACCGAATTGAAAGATTTACTGCACTATCTGCCAATTCTGCAACTACAACTTGTGGCGCGGGATCTTCAAATATTTCCTTACGCTCATTCAACAGTTTCATAAGAATGTCCCTGGCTAGTTTTATATCGCTACTGTAAGAAATTCCAATGGTAATCGCATCCTTACGGATTCCTAATACGGTATAGTTAATAATATTATCGTTAGTTAATTGTCCGTTTGGAATTATAGCAAGCTGATTTCCGAAAGTGATTAATTTTGTGTAGAATAAAGAAGTCTCTTTTACCGTTCCAGAGACACTTTGAGCTTCTATAAAATCTCCAACTTTAAATGGTTTGAGTACAATTATTAGAACTCCTCCTGCAAAGTTAGATAGGGAACCTTGTAGAGCCAGACCAATTGCTAAACCTGCTGCACCAATAACTGCAACTAAAGAAGTGGTTTCTACTCCTAATTTTGTAATTACCAGAATGAATAATATGATCTTTAGTGTCCATTTGGTAAGACTAACTACAAAATTCTCTAATGTAGGATCAAACTCTTTTTTATCAAAAAATCTACGAATGTAACCTACTAATATTTTGATAACCCATAATCCAAATATTAATAAAAAAAGGGCATAAAGAAGACTAGGAAGGAAGTCTATAAATTTATCGGCGTATTCCTTTCCGTATTCTTCCCAGTTGTCTAAATATTTCATTTATTTTGATTTTTGCAAAAAAAAAGATATTTATTGCGAAATTGATAATTTTCGTTATTTAATTATTGTTAAATCTATATTATTAACGCTAAAGCTGATTTTATTGTTTCGACAGGTAGTTGGCAGGTTCCATTTTTACATACATATATTAAATCCATCCCTTCTTTAAATCTATGTTTTAATAATGGCAAACTTTCATCTTCAGTTTCTGAACCTGCAATTAAAATATTTGGCAGATAATTTCTGTTAATTTCACCTACAATAGAATTAGCATTTGGTCCCATAACCACTACTTCGTAAAAAGAATTGTTGAGATTCAACCTTAAATTTAACCAGTTAGAATAGCCTTGAGGATAATCCTTAATTTGTGAGCTCACCGTATTCAACATTTTCTCAGAGATCTTTAAATATTCAGAATTCTCGAAATGTTTGGAAAGTTTGAAAAGATTGTTGGCTATTACCGAATTGGAAGAGGGGATCACATTATCGTTAAGGTCAAAATTTCTGGTAATTAACGGTCGGTCATTTTTTGAAGTGAAATAGAACAAGTCACTTGCTGGATCTTGAAAATTTGAAATTGTGTAATCCATTAAATCTTTAGCCTCCAGTATCCATTCTTTGTCCAGAGTAACTTCATAAAGTTCTATAAACGCCTTTATGACAAATGCATAATCCTCCAAATAGCCATTAATCGTACTTTTTTCATTTTTGAAGGAATGATGTAAATTTCCATCTGCTTTTTTAAGATGAAGATTAATGAATTGAGCATTGACTAAGGCAGCATTTAAATATTCTTTAGTGCCAATTGCCCTATATGCTGCTATGTAGCCAGAAAGCATTAGTGCGTTCCAAGAAGTGAGTTGCTTGTCGTCTAACCTCGGTTTGTTTCTAGTGGCTCTTAGATTGCCTAATATAGATTGCCAACGTTCTTTTATTTTTTTAAAAGCTTCAATACTAAGAGAATGTTCAGAAAGGAACTGCTCATCCTCTTTAGATCTAATCAATACATAATTCTCGTCTTCCCATTTTCCGAAAGAATTTATGTTATAATAATCTTCAAAAAGTTCATATTCTTCTTGAAGCAATTTTTTTAAAGTTGGTTTTTTCCAAACATAAAATTCACCTTCTACCAATTTACTTTTTAAATCCAAACTATCTGCATCCAAAGAGGCGTAAAAAGAACCAATAGGGGAGGTGAGTTCATTTTTCACAAAATTTAGAGTCTGAATAACAACTTCCTTATACCATTCATTTTGTGTTGCAGCATAAGCATTACTATATAAACTAATAAGCTGAGCATTATCATATAGCATTTTTTCGAAATGCGGGATATGCCATTTTGCATCTACAGAATATCTGGAAAATCCACCTTCTAAATGGTCATAAATTCCGCCGAAGGAGATCTTTTGAAGGCTCAAAGCAGTAAATTCCTTGAGCTTTTCATGATTATTAAGTTCTGAATATTTCAATAAAAATTCAAAATTAGCCGGGATTATAAATTTTGGAATCTGCTTAGTACCGCCATATTGCCAGTCGAAGTTATTCTCCAACTTAGTTAGGATTGGATTGAGATCTTCCTCTGCTTTTTCAGATTCAGATTTGGGTTCTATAAGCTGATTTGCATGGAGGCCTTCTTGTAATCTATCAGCATATTCCACCAGCTTCTCGGGCTGTTCTTTATACAGTTGTGCAATTTGTAGTAGTGTTCTTTTCCAATCCTCCTTTTTAAAATAGGTGCCGCCCCAAACAGGTCTTCCATCTGGTAAGGCCACAATATTCATTGGCCATCCTCCGCTGCCTGTCATAATTTGGACTGCATTCATGTACACCATATCTACATCCGGACGTTCTTCTCTATCTACTTTGATATTGATGAAATTTGAATTCATAACTTCTGCAACGCTTTCATCTTCAAAGCTTTCATGCTCCATAACATGGCACCAATGGCAGGCTGCATAACCTACACTTATTAGCAACAAGGTGTTTTCTTCTAAAGCTTTTTCCAAAACTGAATTTTTCCAAGGATGCCAATTTACAGGATTATGGGCGTGCTGAAGCAGATAAGGACTGCTTTCATTAATTAGATCGTTGGTGAAGGAAGTTGAAGACATTGAAGAAGGGAATTTTAAAAAATTGATAAATTAAAAAAGGCTAATAATTACAATTTAAGTCAAGAAGACGTAAAATGTAGTTATTAGCCTTTACTTTATAAGGAACTATATATTATTCCACTTCGAAAGAGATCTTTACATTCACACGATATTCTGAAAGGTTTTCACCTTGAACGCGAGCGCTTTGATCTTTAATATATACAGATTTAATGTTTTTTACACTTTTAGCGGCATGCTTCACAGCATTTTTTGCTGCATCTTCCCAACCTGTATTAGAGGTTGCCATTACTTCAATCACTTTAATTACTGGCATAATATTTCTTTTAATTGGTTATTAATTAATACCTACCTAATTTACGAAATATCATAAGCTATCATTATAAAGCTATGTTAAATGGCATAATTTGGGAATACCTTAATTATCCATTAACGGCTTCAACATAATCCACTTTTCCAGCTAACATATCACGCATCATAGTTTCAATTCCATTCTTTAGCGTGGCAGTAGATGAAGGGCAGCCACTGCACGCACCTTGTAAAATAACTTTTACGGTTTTGGTTTCTTCATTATAAGAATCGAACATTATATTTCCACCATCACTTGCAACGGCGGGTTTTATATATTCTTCTAAAATGTCTATTACTTGTTTAGAAACAGGATCTAGATTTTCATTTGAAACAGAAGGCTTTGCTTGCTCTGTGCCATTCTCTGCTTCAGTTGCAGTTTTAAGAGTTTCTTTTAGAACGATATCCTTTCCATCCTGAATGTACTTAGTGATAAATTCACGTAACTCCATCGCGATCTCATCCCAGTTGGCGATATCGTACTTATTGATGGAAATATAATTTTCATCTATAAATACTTCTTTTACGAAAGGGAAATTAAATAACTCACGTGCAATGGGTGCATTAGCGGTAGCATCTATATTTTTAAACTCGGTAGGAGCGATCACTAATTTTTTGTTCGCTACAAACCTCATTACTGATGGATTTGGAGTTGTTTCAGCATAAACAGTTACAGGCACTTTTTTAGAAGGCGTAGTGGTGTCCTCTTCAGCCTTTAATATGATTCCATCATTATTTAAATACTCCAATAATTGCTCTGAAACTGCTTCTTGAACATCTGCCCATTCGATAATATTGTATTTTTCTATTGCTATAAAATTCTGAGCTATAAAAACGGTTTTAACAAATGGTAAATGAAAAAGTTGCTGTGCCAGTGGCGATTTTTGAGCTTCTTCAATATTTCCAAATTCAAAACTTTCATGTCTTGTTAAAAACTGATTTGTTTCAAATTTAACGATCGCAGAATTAGACGTTGGCTCTATATTAATAGTATATGTGTTCATCTTCAATATTTTGTTGCAAAATTACTAAAACAAAGTGCGGTAATCTATATATTTACAATTGTTATTCTGGTTGAGCGCATAGTCTTAACCTATATGCTAGTATTTTGAAATCATAAAGCTATTAGTGCTTTTAAAATGATTTGTTTTAATGAAATTATATCTTTGCTTTAGTCTTTTCTTGTCTTTATTTATAGCTACTACCTCTGAAGCACAAGAGGTAATTCCGACCTATTCAGATTATCTAACAGACAACTTATACTTGCTTCATCCAGCTATGGCGGGTGCTGCAAACTTTAATAAAATTAGACTTACTGCCAGACAGCAGTGGTTTGACGTGAAAGATGCGCCAAGTTTACAAACATTGAGTGTGAATGGGAGAGTAGGGGAGAAAATAGGAATAGGAGGTATTATTTTTAACGATAAGAACGGAAACTATTCTAAACAAGGTGCTTATGCTACCTTAGCTTACCATTTATTGTTATCTAGGAGTGAACTCGATCTTAATCAGTTTTCTTTTGGGATAAGCCTAGGCGTTATACAACATAGCCTGGATCAATCTGGATTCACAGACTTTGATCCCATAATTGGTGGTGGAAATCCTTCAGATATCTATGCAAATATGGATGTAGGGATGTCTTATTATTATTTAGATTTTTTCGCACATGCAACAGCCAAAAATATACTTCCGGTAAGCAGAGAATTGTTTTACTCAGATGCAGTGCCTAACAACCAGCGTAAATATTTGTTTTCTACAGGTTATATTTTTACTAGAGCTAATAGTGACTGGAGTTTTGAGCCTTCTATCTTATTTCAACTTAGAGAGCAAACTTCAGAAAAAGCTATTGATGCTAATTTAAAGGCTTATAGAACGTTGGAGTTTGGCGATATTTGGGGAGGTGTTTCCTACAGAAGAAGTTTTGAAGGAGCCGAGTATACTACAGATGGCTCAAAAATTGAAAATCAACAACTGCAATATGTTACTCCATTTGTTGGATTGGACTATAAGAGATTCCTTTTTGCTTATACTTATTCACATCAAATAAATTCCCTTGTTTTAAGCAACAGTGGATTTCATCAAATTACCTTAGGCTATAATTTTGGAGAAGATCGCGGGAGATACGATTGTAAATGCCCAGCTATCAATTAGAAATTTAGGTAAGAAACATCCAGATTATTTTTTTTAGCATGCACCAGATTTGCCAGAATCTCGGGTTTTGCATTGGTGAAAAGTGAATGTTTTGGAGAGATGTTTATGTTATTCATTAAGTTGTTTTCCAAAAGCAGTTTTTTGGTTTGTCTGGCAACGGCCTCTCCAGAATCTATTATAGTTACGTCGTTAGGCAAAAGCTCTTTTAAAACAGGAACTAAATAAGGGTAATGGCTACATCCTAAAACCAGGTAATCTATTTTTGCAGCTAGCATTGGTTTCAGAAGATTGGATAATAATCCTTTAATTTCCTCAGAATCCTGTTTGCCTTCTTCAATAAGACTTACCAATCCATTTCCTACCACCTCAATGATAGTTATGTTTTTTGAATACAGTTCAGAGGTTTTAGAAAATAGCTTGCTGGAAAGCGTTCCTTTTGTAGCTAGGATTCCAATAGATTTTGTTTGAGATCCTAAAGCTGCAGGCTTAATTGCCGGTTCTATCCCAATAAATGGAAGTGGATAAGTGTCTCTTAAAATTTGGATGGCATTGGTGGTAGCCGTGTTGCACGCTACAACAATAATTTTGGAACCCATAGATATGAGCTTTTCAGTATTCTTTTTACTTAAAGCTATAATTTCTTCTATAGGTTTTTCACCATATGGAGCGTTTATACTATCTGAGAGATAGATGCTATTTTCGTTTGGCAATAGCTGGATCACTTCTTTCCAAATGGAAGTGCCACCTACGCCTGAATCAAAAAAACCAATGGGACTAGAATTACTCATTAGTACAAAAATAAAAACTGCGCTTCAAGGAAGCGCAGTTTTATGAACTATTATTTAGAAAACATTACATTCCTAAATCTTTCTTTACATCTGGCATTAAATTAAAACCGTCTGCCATGATCACTCCAGCTCCGTTAGAAGAGTCTAGAACGTAATCGTATCCTTTAGCTCTAGCAACTTTTTGAATTGCAACTCTAGCTTTTTCGTAAACCGGCTTTAAAAGATCAAGTTCTTTTTTCTGAAGATCTTGTTGTGCTTTTTGTCCGTGTTCTTGAATTCTTCTTTGAGTTCCTTGTAATTCTTGAGCTCTTTTTGAATTTTCTTCTTCTGTTTTAGTAGCAGCTTCAGATTCGTAACGTTGCATTGTTTTTTGAGCTTCAGTCATCATATCTCTGATCTCTGCATCGTAGGTCTTTTGTAATTTCTCTAATTGTCCCATAGCTTCTTTGTAAGCAGGCATAGTTTCAACTAGTTCTTGTGAGGCAATGTGAGCAACTTTAGATTGAGCATTTGTAAAAGCAGTTGCTCCAATCATTAAAGCTACTGCTATAAATAGTGTTCTGAATTGTTTCATTTTAATTGTATTAATTGTTAAGTGTTAAAGGTTTGCGTTATTTATTAATCGTTATCTTTCTTTTTGATTTCTTCAATCTTTTTCTTCCGTGCAGTATCTATAGAGTCTTTTTTACGTTGACGTTCTGCTAGTATCGCTGTACGTCTTTCATCAAATTCTCGCTGCTTTACTTCCCTGATAGAATCTTTTTCCTTTTTTCTGGCTTCAATTAAAGCTTCACGTTCATCTTGAACTGCTTTTACAGCTTCAGCTTTCTCTTCAATCTCCGCATCTTCTTCTACTGTTCTAATTTCATCTTCTTCCATTTCTGCAATTTCATCTCTGGAACTCAATTGTTCTCTTTTGGAAGCCCTTGTGATAGTTCTTAAAACTTGATCACTTATATTATGTTTTTCTGCTGAAAAAACCATACCAACATTAGATGTTCTGTCAAAAATATAATCATAATTACGCTGGGTCCCTATTTCCTGAATAGCATTAAAAACTTGATCTTGAATTGGCTGTATCAATTGTTGTTTCTGAAGGATAAAATCACCCTTTGCCCCGAAACGTTTTTGTTGATATTCTGCTATTTTAGATTCTTCAAAAGCTATCACTGCTTCTCGCTCTTCAATAAGTTCCTTTGTTAATAAAGGTCTTTCTTGTTCTAGTGAGATCTTCATTCCTTCTACCCTTTTTAGATCACTATCTAATTGGGTTTTCCATTGCAACACTCTTTCTTCCAATTGAGCCGAAGCTTCTTGGTATTCAGGGACATTTGCCAAAATGAATTCCATGTCTATATAAGCTATCCTGTTTGGTTTCTGAGCTTGAACAAGTGGCTGAAATCCTGCTAAAAGAACGAGTAAAACAAAAACTTGGCGTTTCATAGTATTGCTATTAGAAATAATCGTGCCAACTTAGAATTGCTGCCCGATTATAAAGTGAGTTTCCCATCCATTAGGTGAGGTTTGACCTGGAATAGGATCGAATCCATATCCAAAGTCAATTCCTAGCAGTCCAAACTGAGGCATAAACACTCTCAATCCAGCCCCTGCAGACCTATTTAATTGAAACGGATTAAAGTCTCTAAAATTGTCATAAGATGCCCCAGCCTCTAGGAAGGTTAATGCATAAATCGATGCTACTGGCTTTAAGGTAATAGGGAATCTTAATTCCAGTGAATATTTATTGTAGATCACTGCTCCATCTTGATTTGAAGCTTGACTCACACTAGTTCTATCTAAAGGCACTAGAGATTGGTTGGGATATCCTCTTAATGCAATACTTTCTCTACCATCCATACTATAAGATCCCATTCCATCTCCTCCTAAGTAAAAACGTTCGAAAGGTGGAATTCCGCGGTCGTTGCTATAAGCTCCTAAGAAACCATATTCAACGCGTGTTTTAAGAACTAAATTGCTCTTTGGACTAAAGCTGAATAAAGTAGAATATAAAGAAGCATCAAACTTCACTTTATAAAATTCTAACCACTTAAATTTTTCTTGATCTATCTTCGCTTGATCCCCAATTGGAGTTTCTCCATCTCTAAGTCTAAATCCTCTTGAATTTATTAAATTTCCATTGGCATCTTCTAATTGGAATTCTCTTTGGTTCTCTAGATCATTATAATCTGTTCCATTCCATAATGAATAGGGAGGAGTAAATTTCGCAATAAAATTAAATTGAGATCCATAGGTCGGGAAAATAGGGTTTATTCCCTGACTATCTCTACTAAGACCAATAGTATAAGTTAAGTTGTTAGAAAAACCATCTCCAAATGTAAATAACCCGGTGTTGTAATTATTTAAATCATAACGCTGGAATCCTATTGCTTGAGAGAGGGTAAAATAGTTGTCTGGCCATCTTAATCTTTTAGCTAGACCAACATTTACACCTAAAATGTCAAAACTTCTTGATCTGTCAGCTCTTCTTTTTTGCGGATCAAACAAGAATTGTCTTGTATATGAGAATGAAGTGGAAAGACTTTTTGGTTTTTTACCACCTAACCATGGCTCTACAAAAGATAAGCTATAGGTCTGGTAATAAATACTTGCTTGTGCTCTTAAAGAAAGTTTTTGACCATCTCCCATAGGAATTGGCTTGTAGGCTTCTTTATCAAAAATTCCTGCAAGTGAGAAGTTATTAAAAGATAAACCTAAGGTTCCAATGAACCCTCCACCACCGTAACCACCTTGCAATTCAATTTGGCTTGCTCCAGCTTCGGTAACTGCATACTCCATATCTAAAGTTCCGCTGTTAGGATCTACATTTTTAAAGTTTGGTTGAATGTTCTCTGCATCAAAGAAGCCTAATTGGCCTAATTCCCTGATAGTTCTAATAACATTCTCCTGACTATATTTTTGTCCTGGTTTTGTTCGTAATTCACGATATACCACATGATCCTTTGTCTTGGTGTTTCCTACCAAGCTAATTTTATTGAAATAAGCTTCTTTACCTTCAATAATTCTAATTTCAAAATCGATAGTATCATTATATACCTTTGTTTCAACGGTGTTTATTTGAGCAAACAAGTAACCGTTGTTCTTATAAAGATTTGCAATATCATCTGCATCTGGTTTAGAATTATCAGAAATACGCTTGTTAAGTAAGACACCATTATAAACATCTCCTTTTTGAATCCCAAGGGCTCTATTCAAAAGATCGTCAGAATAAACCACATTTCCAACAAAGTCTATATTTCCTATGTAGTGTTTGTTTCCTTCTTCTACTTGTAACTGCAGAGCAACAGTCTCTGGATCCTTAACTATCAATGTGTCAGATACTATTCTAGCATCTCTATATCCTTTTTCCTTGTATTTATTTACAATTGTTACTTTGTCTGTTTCAAAATCCTTATAATTAAATTTAGAACGTTTCCATACTCTAAAGAAATTTTTCTCTTTAGTGTTTTTCATGGCACCTTTTAGACTGGCATCGCTCATTTCCTCATTACCAATAAACTCAATATCGCTAACTTTTACTTTTTCTCCACGGTCAATATTTACTACCATGTTTACTTTGTTTGTTGCAACAGTATCTACCACTTCAGTAGTATTTATTGCAACTTTAGTATTGAAATAGCCATCCTTCTTATATTTATTTTCAATATAATTCTTGGTGGTAGTAGTAAGATTCTCTGTGATCTTTGCGCCCGGAGTAAGATTGTTTTCTTTTATTAGGTCTTCCTGATCAGACTTCTTTTTGATCCCTTGTACTCTAACCGAAGCTAGTTCTGGAACTTCTTGTATCTCTAGTTCAAGATCGGCCACATTTCCTTCTATATTGGTGATATAGATATTAATATCGCTAAACAAACCTAGATCCCAAAGCTTCTTTAAGATCTTACTTAATTTATCTCCCGGAATAAAGATTTCTTCCCCAGTTTTTAATCCAGTGTAGGCGATAACGGTTTGTTCATTATAACTAACTGTACCTGAAACTTCTATTTTCCCAATTGTATATTTATTCCCATTACCTAGCGGTAAATCTTGTGCCTGAAATGATAGGGTATACAAAAAACAAAATGCCAAAAGGCTTAAAAACTTTTTTGACATGTTTGTACTAACTAATCTGCTCACTGGTTTTTCCAAATCTTCGTTCTCTCGTTTGATAATTATAAATGGCCTCATATAGATCTTCTCTCCGAAAATCTGGCCATAGGATATTGCTAAAATATAGTTCGGCGTATGCTATTTGCCAAAGCAAAAAGTTACTTATTCGTTGTTCTCCGCTGGTTCGAATAAGCAAATCTACGTCAGGTAAATTTTGGGTGTAAAGATGCTGATTTATAATTGATTCATCAATAGCATCTGTAGTTAATTCCTCATTTTTTACTTTAAGGCTTATCTCTTTCACAGCATGAATTAATTCTTCTCTAGAACCGTAGCTCAAAGCTAGGGTAAGAGTCATCCTTGTATTATTCTTGGTTTTATCAATAACTTCATCAAGTTCTTTCTGCGCTTTTTTAGGTAAACTAGATAAGTTTCCTATTGCATTTAGCATGATATCGTTCTTGATTAATGTTTTGATTTCCTTTTTCAGGGAAGAAACCAAGAGACGCATGAGAGTATCTACTTCTAATTTTGGTCTATTCCAGTTTTCTGTAGAAAATGCGTAAAGTGTAAGATTTTTGACACCTAATTCTGCAGCTCCTTCAACTACATCACGTACAGCTTTAGTGCCTTCCTCATGTCCAAAGGCCCGTAAAAAGCCCTTTTGCTTTGCCCATCTACCATTCCCATCCATTATAATAGAAATGTGTTGGGGTAAGCTATTTAGATTGATCTTTTCTTTGAACATCTTATTATCTGCAATAACATGATTTTTTTCCAAAGGTAAACGTTAAGGTTATACCAGAGAAAACATACCAGTCTTTTGTATTCGTATTTCCAAATTCTCTTGGAGGATCTCTTCTCCCAAGTAATTCTTGAGGATTGCTACCATCCATGTTGTCTGTAAAAGTATATCTTATACCAATTTCTGCAGCTCCAATTATTTTAGGTGTTAAGGTTTGCTTATACCCGAATATCAAAGGAATCGCAAAATCGTAGTTATCACCCTGAGGTTGTAATACTCCTTTACTTGGAAGATCTGCACTTAGGTATTGATGTTTATTGTTAAAATAGGTAATGCCCGTGTAAAGATATGGCGTGCTTTGTATATCTGCATCATTCAGATCGAAGGACCAAAAATTAAATTCTATACCTAAAGATGCTTCAGCAATATGATTAGTGAAACTATAGCCTCTTTCCTGTCTTCTTACTTCATTAGATTTGGCATCATCAGCCTCAATATTTGCATACAAAAGAGTGAATCTAAAGCTATGTCTTTCACTTCTGTTCCATTTTGCAATTGCACCCCCAACTAAAGTATTTGGGTTTACAAAGGAAGATTTACCTACATCTCCTATATAATTAGCTCCACCAATAAATGGGCCAATTTCGAAGGTTTGGGCGATAGTAGATTTGGAAAAAGCAAACACAATAATTAGTAATATCAGGTGCCTCATAGATTTTCAAAAGTTTGCAAATATAACAATTATGTTTGCCCTACAATAATTTGAGCATTTTTGTATAATCTTATAAACAATCAATGCAGGGTTTTATTGTCTAATTCCTTTTGTCTTCACCCCATAGCAACTTTTTTCTGAGGGTTTCGAGAAAACTATCCTTTTCCAATTCCACCATACTTATTGTAAAAGGAGCAATCTTAATAGTTATTTCTGTTGCGTTGCTTAATGTAGCGATACGAGAGTCCATAGATACCAGGAAAA
This sequence comes from Flavobacteriales bacterium, assembly GCA_038233835.1. Lineage (GTDB taxonomy): Bacteria > Bacteroidota > Bacteroidia > Flavobacteriales > Flavobacteriaceae > Gillisia. The sequence continues at coordinate 25,652 of JBBSVD010000021.1, forward strand.
AATCTTCTCTCCCTGAAACCTTTAAAGTGATCTTTGTATCATCTTTAATTACTAATGGACGGGCATTTAAATTATGTGGTGCAATTGGTGTAATTACCAAAGCTTTTGTGTCTGGTACAATTACCGGGCCACCACAACTTAGAGAATATCCTGTAGATCCTGTAGGAGTTGAAACTATTAATCCATCTGCCCAGTAAGCCGTCAAATATTTGTCATCTAACCAAGTCTCCACAGTGATCATGGAAGTAGTATTCTTTCTGCTAACTGCTATCTCATTTAGCGCAAAATTACTTTCTCCAATTTCATCATTGTTAGGATTGGTGGTGATACAAAGAACTGTTCTTTCAGAAACAGCATAATTTTTATGTAAAATAGTGGAGATACTTCGTTTAATTTCTTCTTTCTGAATTGTTGCAAGAAATCCTAATCTACCTGTATTTATTCCCAGAATAGGAATATTTAGATCCTGAATATAATTTATAGATTTTAAAATAGTTCCATCTCCACCAATACTAAAAAACAGGTCGTAGGAATTGTCTAGTTCTTTAAAAGTGCTAAAATGATTGTAATCTTTGTGAAGAATCTTATGCTCATGGATAAGATCTAAGAAGTTCTTTTCTATATAAACCTCGATATTTTCCTTATCCAGGATATCGAAAAGCTCTTTTATATAAATGCCGGAATCGCGATGATAGAATTGACCATATATGCCTACTTTCATGGTTATATGTTAAGATATTTATCCAAATATTTTGTGCGCTCTTTTAGATTTTTACTGTAAAGATCTTCCTGATGTTCAGATATTATGGAATATCCATATCTCCTTAAGGTTTGTAAAATTTCATTCAAGCTTGAGCTGCTGGTCTTAACGGTAATTTGAGTTAGATCATTTTCCTGTAAAGAAACGAACATCCCTGATATACGGGAATTTTGGGATTCAATAATCTGCGCAATTTCACTAAAAGAATAGTCCAATGATCCTTTTTCTAGCACAATTATTCCGCCAGGCTCATTTAGAAAAGGAGTTTCATTAAAGTGATGAAGTATATCACTTAGTTCTAAATAACCTAAATAAACATTTTCGTTATTGAGTACTGGTAAAATGTTGGTTTGGTTTTGCGCAAAAGTTTCAAGCGTGTCTAACCAATAATCAGATTCTCTTGCATAAAAGCTTTCTAACGCATATTGATAATCTTCCAAGGTTTTTTCTGTTTCGAAACACCGAACATCATTTTCAGAAACGCTTCCAATATATGCTCCATCTCTTGCTACTGGCAAGTGAGAATAGGTAAGTTCATTAAATTTTTTCTTTAAATCCCCTACCTTATCTGTGATCTGGCAGATCTCGATATCATTTATTATATAATTTTCAATACTCATAATTCCGCTTCATTTTAGTGCAAATTAATTAAAATAATATTCAATAAGGCATCTGCATCTTTGTATTTTTGTTAATTCAAAGCCAAATACAATGACCCAATTAAGCGTAAACATCAATAAAATTGCCACTTTAAGAAATGCAAGAGGTGGAGATGTTCCTAATTTAGTTCAATTTGCCAAGGATATAGAATCTTTTGGTGCTCAAGGAATCACTGTTCATCCTAGGCCTGATGAGCGACATATAAGATATCAAGATGTACTGGATCTTAAACCTATTATAACTACAGAGTTTAATATTGAAGGAAATCCCGTTCCAAAATTTATAGAATTAGTATTGAAAGCAAGACCAGCTCAAGTCACCCTTGTACCAGATTCGGTTGAGGCAATTACCTCAAACGCAGGTTGGGACACTATCAAAAATAAGGACTTTTTAAAAGAAGTGATATCTGAATTCAATCGAAACAACATAAGGACTTCCATTTTTATAGATCCTAATGTAAAAATGGTGGAGCATGCGGCTAATACAGGCGCAAATAGAATCGAATTGTATACGGAAGCTTATGCCGAAGAATTTGGAAAAGGAAATAAAGATGCAGTAAAGATCTATACAGAATGTGCAAGAGCTGCAATTGCATCAGACCTTGGGATTAACGCAGGTCATGATCTTTCTCTTGAGAATATTCAATATTTCAAACAACAAGTTCCAGGCTTATTAGAAGTTTCTATAGGACATGCCTTAATAAGTGAAGCGCTGTATCTTGGCCTAGAAACTACGATTTCTCGATATTTAAACTTGTTGCAATCATGATAAAATTGTATTCATCA
>JBBSVD010000022.1:0-27754 GCA_038233835.1 Flavobacteriales bacterium
ATCCTACTAACGCAAACTGGAAATCTTCAGCATTGAATCTTTTTTGGAAATATTGACTTATATTATGTTTTACACCTGCCCCGTAAGTGCTAATACCAACATCGTTTATAAAAATTTCAGGGAGATATCTCAAAGCGATCTCGGTTTTAAAAGGTAGACCAACAGTTACTTGAGGAAATGCATGAATAATCACTTTTTTATCTAATCCATCTAAGGCATCGAATTCAAAACTTTGTCCAAATGCAGATCCAACATAAACAGCATCTGTATTACCTCCATAAACCGTCGGCAATAAAGCATTTGTACCATTCTGAAACCTCAAAATATTAAAATCTTGATTAGAAGATAATTTAGTTAGCTTACTATTAGGCACAAATAAAGCATTCCCATGAACAGAAATTTCTACCTGCCATTTTTCTAAAGTAGATGCAGAGGAGAACCATCCGGCACTAGCTTGCAATGCAGCACCTTCGGCTCCGGGAGCAGCAAAGTTATCTGCAACAATCAACATGTCATCGATCAAGTCTTGTACTCCGCCTTGAGCCATGGCTAAATTTGAAGTAAATATTAGAAGTAGGATAAGGGTAGAATTCAGGATATTTCTCACAAGTATAGGATTTTAGGTTATAGTAAAAATAATAAAAATTGGGACTCACCAGCTCTATAACGTTAAATTGTAGAATAAAATATAAAAAGCCCGCAAATATTGCGGGCTTCAATTCTTTATATATCTACATTCGCATAGACCGCATTCTTTTCTATAAACTCTCGTCTCGGTGGCACCTCATCTCCCATTAGCATGGAGAAAATTCTATCGGCTTCACTACTATTATCTATATTAACCTGTCTAAGTGTTCTAAACTCAGGATTCATTGTGGTATCCCACAATTGCTCTGCATTCATCTCTCCTAAACCTTTATATCGCTGAATTTGCACTCCACCGCTATAGCTTTCTGCAATAGCGTCGCGCTCCTTGTCATTCCAAGCATATTGCTTCTTCTGTCCTTTTTTAACTAAGTACAAAGGCGGAGTTGCTATATAAATATGACCGTTTTCAATTAATTCCTTCATATATCTAAAGAAGAAAGTTAGAATCAAGGTTTCAATGTGACTCCCATCCACATCGGCATCACACATTATAACCACTTTATGGTATCTCAATTTAGATAAATTTAGGGCTTTACTATCTTCTTCGGTACCAATAGTAACTCCTAAAGCAGTATATATATTTTTGATCTCCTCATTATCAAATACACGATGTCTCATGGCTTTTTCAACGTTCAAGATCTTACCTCGAAGTGGCAGAATAGCTTGAAAAGCTCTATCCCTTCCTTGTTTTGCTGTACCACCTGCAGAATCTCCCTCTACAAGATACACTTCACATTTAGTAGGATCTTGTTCAGAACAGTCGGATAATTTCCCCGGTAATCCACCTATACTCATTACTGTTTTACGCTGAACCATTTCACGAGCTTTTTTAGCTGCGTGACGTGCTTGAGCAGCCAATATCACTTTTTCAACAATAATTTTAGCATCACTAGGATTTTCTTCCAAGTAATTCTCTAGCATTTCTGAAACCGCTTGAGAAACAGCAGAAGTAACTTCTCTGTTTCCTAGTTTAGTTTTAGTTTGCCCTTCAAATTGAGGCTCTCCAACCTTTACAGAAATAATAGCGGTTAATCCTTCACGAAAATCGTCTCCAGCTATTTCAAATTTTAGTTTATCCAACATTCCAGAAGCATCTGCATACTTCTTAAGAGTGGTAGTTAAACCTCTTCTAAAACCGGCTAAGTGAGTACCGCCTTCATGAGTATTAATGTTGTTTACGTAAGAATGTAAATTTTCATTAAAAGAAGTGTTGTAGATCATTGCAACCTCAACAGGAATATCATTCTTCTCTCCTTCCATGGAGATCACATGAGAAATAATAGGATCTCTGTTTTGATCTAAGAATTTTATAAATTCTTTTAAACCTTCTTCAGAAACAAATATTTCAGAAACGAACGATCCATCTTCGTTTTTTTGACGCTCATCTGTTAATACAATAGTTAGTCCTTTGTTCAAAAAAGAAAGCTCACGCATTCTACTGGCAAGCGTATCGTAATTATACTCTGTAGTTTGCTGAAAGATGCTAGGATCTGGAGTAAAGGTTACTACGGTTCCTCTAAGATCTGTTTCACCAATAGATTTCACAGGATACATTGGCTTCCCTTTCTCATATTCCTGACGCCAAATAACGCCCTCTCTGTAAACCGTAGCAGTTAAATGATCAGATAGTGCATTCACACAACTTACACCTACTCCATGCAATCCTCCAGAAACTTTATAGGAATCCTTATCAAATTTTCCTCCGGCTCCAATTTTTGTCATTACTACCTCTAAGGCAGAAACTCCTTCTTTTTTATGTAGATCTATTGGAATACCACGACCGTTATCTTCGGTAGTAATAGAACCTTCTTTTGTAATAGTTACTTTAATAGTGTCACAATGGCCAGCCATTGCTTCATCTATAGAGTTATCCACAACCTCATACACCAAATGATGCAATCCTCTTACACCAGTATCTCCAATATACATGGACGGGCGCATACGCACATGCTCCATACCCTCCAGCGCCTGAATACTGTCTGCCGAATAACTATTTTTCTTAACTTCTTCGCTCATCTATGATTCTGTTAAAATTTGTTTATTTATGCAACAGACAAATATAACAAAACCCTTGCTCCTATTAGCTTGAAGCGCACCTCAATACCCTTAAGTTATTAACAATTTATGTGAAAAACTCCACTGTTATGCATGAAATAAAGCTTAGATTTTTTCAACCTCTACAAAACTGGTCTGCGCAATGTGAGTAGAACTTGCTCTTCCACTTGGATCTTTATCGTCTTGCCATTTTGGGATCCATTTTTTTACAGATTTCGCAGCACAATCCTGAGGGAAATAATCATTGAAGATCTCTCTATAGTAATATGCCTCTTTGGTTGTAGGTGTGTTGTGGGGATATTTTGATGCAGTCATTTCCAATTCCACATCGCTTACTTGAGATTTTGTAAAAGCGATCAAGCTATCTATCCAGCTATACCCAACCCCGTCACTAAATTGTTCCTTTTGTCTCCAAAGAACTTCTTTTGGCAAATAGGGGTCTTTTGGAGTATCAAAGGCTTTTCTTAAAATATATTTCTCGATACCTCCATGAGATTTAGGCATTTTATGTTCTGGAGCAATTTCCATTGCGGTTTGCAAAAAGGACTTATCCAAAAATGGAACTCGTGCCTCCAGACCATGAGCCATTGTAGACTTATCTGCTCTTAAACAATCTGCAGTAGACAATCTTTTAACTCTACGGATGGTTTCTGACTGAAATTCTTCTGCAGAAGGAGCATTTTTAAAATATAAATACCCGCCAAATATCTCATCTGCTCCTTCCCCAGATAGCACAACCTTAATTCCCTTTTCAGTAATCGCTTTTGAAAGAAAGTACATTGGTGTACTGGCTCTAATTGAAGTTACGTCGTAAGTTTCCAAATGCCAGATCAATTTTTTTATGATCCCAATTCCTTCTTCAACTGTAAAATGAATTTCATGATGCTCTGTTTCTAAAAAATCTGCAACCTTCCTTGCAGCAATAAGATCTGGTGCTTTCGCGGTTAAGCCAATAGAGAAAGAGTGTAATTTTTTACCTTTTTCTTTTAGTAATCTGGAGGCTATAGAGGAAGTTAAAGATGAATCTAATCCACCGCTTAATAAAACTCCTAAGGGCACATCAGACATCAACCGCTTTTTGGTAGCAGCTATCAGAGATTCTCTTAATCGTTTTAGATCAGATTCTTCTGTACAGTCTTCCATTTTATACCAATCTGGCTTGTAATATTGCACAAATCCTGTAGTTGGCGTATAATAATATCCTGGAGGAAATGCCTTAAATTCTTCACATTGATCGGCCAACACCTTCATTTCACTTGCAAACCAAAGTGCGCCCTCGGCATCCTTACCATAATAAAGTGGCTTTACTCCTATTGGATCTCTAGCTACTATAAAATCATTTTTATCTACTACTACAAAAGCGAAATCTCCATCCAGTTTGTTTAAAAAACCGTATCCATACTTTTCAAATAAATGAACTATTACTTCTGAATCTCCTGTGGTTCGAAACTTATGATCTTTTAATTCATTTTCTTTTAGCGCCTTATAATTATATATTTCACCATTATGGATCATCCAAGCTGTGGCAGTTCCTTGTATTGGTTGCTTTCCAGTTGAAACATCCATAATAGCCAGTCGCTCATGACATAATATTGCGCCTGACTCTGTGATATGTACATCACTCTCATCCGGACCACGATGACTCATCCTCTTAGAAAGTTTAGAAACTAGTTCTTGGTCTTCTTTTTTTCCAATTACTGCTAAAATACCACACATAAAATTCAGTTTTAATTCTAAACAAATTTGAGATATAAGTTAAACAATTGAAACTTAATATAGGTAACTGATTACATATTACAATTAAAAACTAAATTTATATATCTAAATGAAATTAACTAAATAATAATTAAGGGTATTTGATAACATTTGAAAACGGAGATACTTTAAAAAATATAAGAATTCGTTAACAGGCAGAACACCAGTGAAAAAGTACCTTTATGGCATCAAAAAAATAATATCATTATGAAAAAAATATTTTTATTTGCAGTAATTGCAATTTTCACTTTACATAGTAATCCTATTAATGCTCAAGAAAAATCTAAGGCAGCACCAGAATTTGCCAAAATGGATGCAAGTCCGATGGATCTAGTGTTATACAAAAATCAGGATGAAGCAGTGGTTGCTCGAGTGATTTATAGTAGACCTATGAAAAGAGACCGCGAGATATTTGGTAAATTAGTTCCTTACAATGAAGTATGGAGAACAGGCGCAAATGAAGCTACAGAACTTACTTTATATCAAGACATGAAAGTTGCAGATGTAGTTGTTGAAGCTGGAACTTATACTTTATATACAATTCCGGCAGAAACAGAATGGACGGTTATTCTAAATAACAAAACCAACACTTGGGGCGCTTACGAATATTCGGATATCGAAGATAAAGTACGAATTAAAGTTCCGGTTAGAAATTCTCCAACCACAATAGAATCTTTATCTATTGCTTTTGCACCGCAGGCAGATGGTACAGATCTTTTAATTGGATGGGACAATAAATATGTAGAAGTTCCTTTTAAGGCAGTTTCTAAATAATAATTAAAACATTTATAAAATAGTTGCGGACTAATTTTTCTTTAAAAGATTAATTAGTCCTCTTTTTTTTATGGGATGTTTAAATATTTATGTGTTTGTAATGAAACCTTCCACTTTGGGTTTTTCATTACATAATCTACAATAACAGGAATAGCAGAATCGCGCTTACTCCACTCAGGCTGAAGATAAAGGATACAATCCTTATTCACCTTTGCTGCCTGCTCCTCTGCAAATTTGAGATCATGTAAGTTGTAAACGATTACTTTTAATTCATTAGCTACCTCATAGATCTCCTCTGTAGGTAACTTTATTTTCTTAGGGGATAAACATATCCAATCCCACTGTCCACTTAATTTATAAGCACCAGAAGTTTCTATATGCACTTGGCAACCTTTGTTTTTTAATTCTTGGGTTATTGGTCCCATATCCCAAGTTAAAGGCTCGCCTCCGGTTATCACGATGGTATCGCTATATGAAACTGCATCACTTACTATTTTTGAAATTTCGGTTGGTGGATGCAATTTAGCATTCCAACTCTCTTTAACATCACACCAATGGCAACCCACATCGCAACCACCTATTCTTATAAAATAAGCTGCAGTACCTTTATGAAAACCTTCTCCTTGAATCGTGTAAAATGCCTCCATCAAAGGTAACATCGTACCTTTTTCTACTTGCGTATTTGTTTCCGCTTCTATCATGGCGCAAAGATAAGTATTCTTTAAGACCTAAGCGATGCAAATCCCTTTTGGAATTTTTAGTAGCTCCTTCGTTCTAATTCGTATTTTTAGAGCTTGAACCGCTATGGTTTGCAGGCAATTGTCTAAAAATTAATTTTCAAATAAGTTAAAACTGAAATCATTAATGATTGTACACCCCGATAAAATTTTGAAAATTTTGAAAATTTTGAAATCTGAAGGATCAAAGGTTGGCACTTCAGCTAGATTTTTCCTTTTGATATCTTTCTTTATTGCTTCATGTGCTTCCTACAAAAAATCGCTTAAAAAAATTGATAAGGAACTTGAGACCGAAACATTTCAGCATAGCTTTACTGGTCTTGCTATATATGATCCGGCTTCAAGAAAATATATTTACAATAAAAATGAAGACAAGTATTTCACCCCTGCATCTAATGTAAAATTGCTTACTTTTTATGCTGCTTTAAAAGAATTAGGAGATTCTATTTCCGGAATTAGATATCTCACCATAAAGGATTCACTTATATTTTGGGGAACAGGAGATCCGAGTTTCTTAAATCCAGAACTCAGCAATAATTCAAAGGTTTTTAACTTTCTTAAAAACGGCGATGAGGATCTTTATCTAGCTGAAAACATAAAAGCTCCTGTAATTTTTGGCCCAGGATGGGCTTGGGACGATTATAATGATTCTTACGCTCCAGAGCGATCTTCATTTCCTATTTATGGTAATCTAGTTGAATTCTATATTTCTGAAAAAGATACCATTCCAAAAAGTTCTCCCTACAATTTTCAGCATAACTTAAAAGCAAATCAATCCATTTCCACTTCAATAAAGCGTGATCTTGACAGCAATAATTTCAGCTATAAGGCTTCAGAATTTAGCACTAAAAATAAGGTGGCAATTCCATTTAAAACTTCTTCAGCATTAACTGCTCTCCTATTAAGTGACACTCTTAAAAGGCCAATAAAAGTTATTCCTTACTCAAAAAATTATGCTGTTGAGAACAGTAAAGTCATTTATAGTGTAGCTGCAAATAGTCTATATAAGCGTATGCTTCAAGAGAGTGATAATTTTATTGCTGAACAATTGCTCTTACAAATTTCAGAAAAAATATCTGCCACATTGAATTCAAATATTGCTATTAATTATATTCAAAAGACCTATTTCCAAGATCTTCCAGATGAAATTAAATGGGTTGATGGCTCTGGCCTTTCAAGATATAATTTAATTACTCCCAGAACCATGATCGCAGTTTTAGAAAGGATCTTTAAAGAAATTCCACAGGAAAAATTATTCTCACTTCTTCCTTCAGGTGGGAAAACTGGTAATTTAAAAGATTTTTATATTAATGAGCAGCCGTATATTTTTGCTAAAACTGGATCACTTAGGAATAATCACAATTTAAGTGGCTTTTTGAAAACTAAATCTGGAAAGGTTTTAATTTTCAGTTTTGTGAATAACAATTACGTGATCTCTTCTTCTGAAATTAAAAAAAGCATGGAGAAAATTCTGCTCGAAATACATAACAATTATTAAAGCTCACACATTTTAAGGCCATCCAATAAATATTTATTTATTTTAGGTGCTTCCTATCACATATTAATTCATAATAAATGGAAAGAAGAAATTTTTTAAGGAATTTAGGAACCGGGAGTTTAGCTGTTGGACTATCAACTTTTTCGGCTCCGTTCGCTTTTGCATCTGAAATTAAAATTCCAAGTATAACAGAATTAGTTCCAAAGCATCTTTCCGAAGGAGATACCATTGGAATTATTAGCCCTGCTTCTAATAGATTTGAATCTGAACCTTATGAAATTGCTGTTGAAACATTACAAGCAATGGGCCTTAAAGTAAAGCTAGGAAAATATGTAAAAACTCATTATGGCCATTTGGCCGGGACTGATGAGGAACGAGCAGAAGACCTCAACTCGATGTTCAAAGATCAAGAGGTAAATGCTATTATAGCTCTTCGTGGTGGTTCTGGTGCAGCAAGAATTTTAGATAAGATAGACTATGAGACAATCGCTAAGAATCCTAAGATTTTTATTGGATATAGTGATATTACTGCATTACATCTTGCAATCTATACGAAAACAGGATTGATAACTTTCCATGGGCCTATGGCTACCTCAAAATGGAACAGCTTTAGTTATGGCATTTTTAAAGATATCCTTTTCAATAAAAAAGCGATCACTTTTGAAAATCCAACAAAAATTGGAGATAATTTAACTCAAGTAAATAATAGAATTAGAACCATCACTGCTGGCAAAGTTCAAGGTGAACTTATTGGAGGAAATCTTTCGGTTCTTACGGGAATTGTAGGTTCAGAATATCTTCCTAATTGGGAAAATAAAATACTATATATTGAAGAGGTTGGAGAAGAGATCTATGCTATAGACAGAATGATGTCTCAGTTAAAATTAGGTGGAATTCTTGATAAAATTTCTGGCTTTGTCTTCGGAAAATGTACAGATTGTGAGCCAGGTGGAAGTGGCTATGGTTCTTTAACGCTTGAAGAAGTTATAGATCATTATATGAAACCTTTAGAGATTCCTGCATTTACTGGTGCTATGTTTGGTCATGTAGATGATAATTCTACCATTCCTAATGGATTGAAGGTAGAATTAGATGCTGAAAAAGGAACTATTAAAATGCTTTCACCTGCAGTAACATAATTAAAAACATTAGTTTCTGGTTGAGAAAATTAGGTTCGGAAGTTTTAAGTTTTCGCAACGGCAAATTTTTTCACCAGTTTTCCCACGGTCAAGCCTTGCACCAAGATGGAAAAAATCACAATTATATAAGTTATTACAAGAAAGAGTTCCCTGTGCATATCTGCAGTAAGGCTTAGGGCTAAGGCAATTGAAATTCCTCCTCTTAAGCCTCCCCAAGTCATAATTAGATTAGTTTTAGGGGCAAAATCAAGCTTTCTTTTAAAAAAATTAATAGGAATCATAAGCGAGATGTACCTAGCCAACAACACAAGAGGTACGGCTATAAGCCCGGCTACAATATATTCTATTTTAAAGCTCAGTACCAGCATTTCCATTCCGATTAAAACAAAGAGGATAGTGTTTAGGAGTATATCCACCAGTTCCCAGAACTTATCTACATAAGTTTCTGTGATTTCAGACATTGTGGTTGCCCTTATAGTATCATTTCCTACCATTAATCCTGCAGTAACCATTGCCAGCGGTGCCGAAAGATGTAAACGATGGGCAATCACCGTTCCCAGCATTACCGCGGCCAGAGTGATAATAACCTCAATATCATAATCGTCTATAGATTTCATTAGAAGATAAGTTACATACCCCAGAATAAGTCCCAATATTATTCCTCCAATCACTTCTACACCAAAAAGCTCGAGAATCGCCAAAGGTTCAATTATTTTTTCCGTTGATCCTGCAATTTGAAAAATGGTAAGGAAAATCACTACCCCTACCCCATCATTGAAAAGAGATTCCCCAACTATTTTTGCTTCAAGGTTCTTTGCCGCTCCAGCGCTTTTTAATATCCCCAATACCGCAATAGGATCTGTTGGCGAAATAAGCGAGCCAAACAGCAGGCAATAAATAAATTCTACGTGAATCCCTATTAGCTGTAGTATGTAATACACCAACGTACCTACCAAAAAAGTGGAAATAAGCACGCCCAGGGTAGCAAACACCAGCACAGGCCAACGCTGTATCCTAAGCTGTTCAAAATTGGTATGCAAGGCTCCTGCAAAAAGCAGAAAGCTAAGCATTACTTCAAGTAACACTTCCTCAAAATCTATATTTGCAATGATGTTTTTTTCAATAGTTAGCAAGGTATCATCGTATGCACCGATTGCTATCACTCCAAGACTAAATACAATTGTGATTAGCATTAAGCCTATAGTATTTGGCAATTTCAAAAAACGAACGTTTATGTACCCGAAAACTGCTGAAAGTGTGATTAGAATTGTTATAATTAAAAAGTAGTCCATAAGTATGCCTTGATAAAATACAAATATAGTTTTTTTGAAAATGCAGATTTAGAAGGTCGAAGGTTTTTGTTACTTGGGCATTTATAAAAAGGTTTCTATTTAGAAGATATTATTTGTGAAAACGAAGTTTAATTAGAATCAATAGCTTTTACGGCATCCAATTAAGCGTTCTCTGGAATGTCTGAAAAAGCAATTAAAACATCTGTTCCTACCTCTTTAATAGTCTTATGAAAGTGAAAGGTAAAAAATATAAAGCTTGCCAATCCGAGATAGCCTTTGATCAAATTAACAGATAAAGATGAGCTTTTAAAGTTAATCTTAAATAAGGTTTAACTTCTGAAAGCTTCAGATTTTCCAAATATTTTGATACGAATTAAACGATGCCTTAATGCAATTCCCATTTTTATAATAACTTAGTAAAATGAAAGATCCCAACAAGTTTATAGAACATATTCAACAAGGATACTCTCCCAAGGGAGATTATATTTATATGGGTGCCGCAATGCTTGATGGTAAACCAATTACTGAAGCACAAGTAAAAATCCCTTTAAGAACCATGAACAGGCATGGACTTATAGCTGGGGCAACAGGAACCGGTAAAACAAAAACACTCCAGATCCTAGCTGAAAATTTATCTGAAAAAGGAGTTCCAGTATTAATGATGGACATTAAAGGAGATCTTAGTGGAATTGCGAAAGCATCTCCGGGCCATGAGAAAATTGAAGCCAGACATAAACTATTGGGATTCGAATTTAAAGCTCGAGCCTCTCCTGTAGAATTATTAAGTCTTTCTGAACAACCCGGAGTTCGATTAAAAGCTACGGTTAGTGAATTTGGCCCTGTATTATTATCCAGAATATTAGATCTTTCTGATACTCAGACCGGCATTTTAGCTATTGTTTTCAAGTATTGTGATGATAATCAGCTACCGCTTTTAGATCTAAAAGATCTTAAAAAGGTCCTTCACTATGCTACAGATGAAGGGAAAGATGAATTTGAACAAGATTATGGAAGAATATCCAAATCTTCTACCGGTTCTATCTTAAGAAAGATCGTGGCTTTAGAACAACAAGACGCAGATCTATTTTTTGGCGAACCTTCCTTTGAAGTTAAAGATCTAATGAGAACCACTTCGGATGGACGAGGAATGGTAAACATAATAAGGTTAGACGATATACAGGATAAACCAAAATTATTTTCCACTTTTATGCTTAGCCTCTTAGCAGAGATCTACTCCACCCTACCAGAAAAAGGAGATAGTGAAATGCCGGAGTTGGTAATGTTCATAGATGAAGCGCATTTAATTTTTAAAGAAGCTTCAAATGCATTGCTGGACCAAATAGAAAGCATTATTAAACTGATTAGATCTAAAGGTGTAGGAATCTATTTTGTTACCCAAAATCCTACCGATGTCCCTAAAGAAATTCTTAGTCAATTAGGTTTAAAAATTCAGCATTCATTGCGAGCTTTCACTGCGAACGATAGAAAAGCGATAAAGTTGACCGCAGAGAATTACCCCATTTCTGAATATTATGATACCAAAGAAATACTCACTTCGTTAGGTATAGGAGAAGCATTTATTTCTGCATTAGATGAAAGAGGAAGTCCATCTCCATTAGCAGCTACTCTAATGAGAGCCCCAATGAGTAGAATGGATGTACTTACACCTTCAGAAATTTCAGAATTAATAGCTTCCTCTAAATTAATTTCAAAATACAACAAAGAAATAGATCGAGAGAGCGCCTATGAATTGTTGAATAAAAAAATTGAGCTAGCAGATAAAGAAGAATTAAGAGAAAAGGCCAGGGAAGACAGAGAGAAGGTTTCCCGCACAAGCTCTAAAAGAGCATCCAATAATTCAACTAAAACTCAGAGCGCTGTAATCAAAGTACTTACTAGCGCCACGTTTATTAGAGGAGTGATGAGTATATTAAATAAAGCATTTAAATAGCATATAATTACAGTATGAAAAAATTAATTTTAGGAACATTTATTAGCATAGGTTTAATTGGATGTGGCCGGGATTCTGACCCATTTCTTATAGATGGTACCCGGGTTGGATCTATCACAAAAGAAGTCAGGATAAATCAACTGGATTCAGTTTTTAGCGAAGATTCTATAGTTAGAACTGGGTCTGGAAACCTATTTCTGAACTCAAGCAATGAAATACAAATCTATGACAAAGAGGGAAAACCACTTTTAATTTTAGAACCTATCCAACAGTTTGATTCTACAAGTACCATAGGATATATACAGATCTTGGATTCCAGATTTCAAACGGAAAAAGGATTAAGTAACATGAGTACTTTTGGGGATGTAGTAGAAAATTATAGGATTTCAAGAATTGAGAATACCATAAACTCTGCCGTTGTTTTTATAGATGAATTAAATTTATATCTCACTATAGATAAGAAAGAGCTTCCGGCTAGTCTAAGATTCGATACCGATGCGAAGATCAGCGCTTCACAAATACCGGACAATGCGAAAATTAAATATTTCATGGTAAGCTGGTAAAAGGATTGTCTCCTAATTAAGAAATTGATTGAATAATTTTCTATTCATTTATCCAATAATTAAGCTAAATCTTTAGAAAATGTTAATAATAAACCATCTTTAAAATCTTTAATTACCTTTATCGCTTAACCAATATTAAACATTATGATCAAGATCATTGCTATAATCATGTTAATTGGAGGCGCTGTTGCCCTTATAATGGGGGTTTTAGGAGTTTTTGACAGCCTTGCTTTAATGATGAATCCTTGGGCGTTAGCCATCTTAGGATTTGTTTTTTTTATTGCAGGAATCTCCATGCTTAAGTATCGAAAAGATACAGATGAAGTTGCTGTAGATAGTAGAAAAGCAGATTAAATAAATTTAGGGTATCAAAGATTAAAACTACCTTCAGCTAAGTAAATCATAGCTGAATCTTTATCTTTGCTACCCTAATCCATTTTTACTATGCAACTCACCCGTATCAATAAATATTTAAGCGAAGCAGGATATTGTTCTCGTAGAGAAGCCGATAAATTAATAGATCAAGGTCGAGTTACTGTAAATGGGGTAGTTCCTGAAATGGGAACCAAGATCGCTCCTGGAGATATTGTTCGTGTAAACGGCAAAACCATTGTCAATCAAGATGAAAAACCTGTATATATAGCTTTTAATAAGCCTGTTGGCATTGTTTGCACTACAGATTCTGGTGTTGAAAAAGACAATATTATAGACTTCATTAATTATCCCAAACGCATTTTCCCAATAGGCAGATTAGACAAGGCCAGCGAAGGATTAATTTTTCTTACCAACGATGGAGATATTGTAAATAAGATTTTACGAGCCAGTAATAATCACGAGAAGGAATATGTGGTTACCGTAAACAAACCAATCTCTTCCACTTTTATTGATAGAATGGGAATGGGAATTTCTATTTTAGACACCGTTACCAAAAAATGTGAAGTTGAACGTTTAGGAAATTATGATTTTAGAATTGTTCTTACTCAAGGTTTAAACAGGCAAATTAGAAGAATGTGTGAAGCATTGGACTATGAAGTAACAAGCTTGAAACGAATAAGAATAATGAATGTGCTACTAAACGTTCCGGTTGGAGAATGGAGAGATATTACCGAAGAAGAATTAAGCACCATTAACGAAATGGTAGTAAATTCTATAAAAACATATAAAGCACCAGAACCAAAGAAAAGAAATCCAAAATACGATGAGGAGAAGGCTCAAAAGTTTGAATCTAAGGAAAATAAACCGAAAGAAACACCTAAATTCTCTGCGAATCCGAAATCCCGCCGAAGCAAATCTTAACACAGAATTAGCGGATATAAAGCTAAAAGTCTGAAAATAACTTTCTATTTTTAAAATAAAAATGGAATCTTCAAAAAGCCGAGTAAAGTATGAAGATCAATACGAGGCCTTAGCAGAAAAAGGGTATAGCAAAGAAAAGTCAGCTAAAATTGCCAACATTCCAGAATCTGGAGAAAAAGGTGGGAGGGCCAAAGAATACGAGAAACGCACAAAAGCTGAAGTTTACGAGCAAGCTAAAAAAGTCGGGATTCAAGGCAGATCAAAAATGACCAAAGGCGAATTAATTAAAACACTTAGAAATAATTAGTATATGAGCAAAATTCAACCATTTCACTTAGCAATTCCAGTTAGCAACTTAGAAGAAAACAGAGTATTCTACAGAGAAATTCTAGGCTGTGAAGAAGGAAGAAGTAGTGATCATTGGGTAGATTTTAATTTTTTTGGTCATCAACTAGTTCTACATGTACAGGATTCTCAGCCAAAACCGATAGGAAAAGGGAATCCTGTTGATGGAAAAGAAGTGCCTATTCCTCATTTTGGAGTTGTTTTAGAATGGGATAATTTTCAAGGATTATCAGATCAACTTAAAGCAAAAAATATAAAATTTGTAATTGAACCTTATATTCGTTTTGAAGGAAAAACTGGAGAGCAAGCAACGATGTTCTTTAAAGATCCTTCAGGAAATGCACTAGAATTTAAGGCATTCAAAAATATTGATCAACTTTTTGCTAAGTAATATGGAGGCTAAGACAAAAATAAGCTCTTCATTAGTTAGGCAAATATTCGTTCTTATACTTATTGTTTTTCTAGGTTACTTAATTTTCATAGAAATTATTCCCTATTTATCGGGAGTTCTTGGCGCAGTAACTCTTTATGTGCTTATGCGTAAGTGGATGATGAAATTGGTGGAAAGGGGCTGGAAAAAAGCCTATGCTGCTGCCCTGTTAATGATAGGATCATTTATTGGAATACTAGTGCCAATTGTTCTTATAGTGATCATGCTCACTTCTAAAATAGGTAAGGCTGTAGCTAATTCAGAGAAAGTAGTAGTTGCAGTTAAGGAACAACTAAATAAAGTAGAGGAATACATTGGTTATGATATAAGCAGTAATATAGATAGCAATTCTATAGCGGGATGGGTGTCTACTACCCTTCAAAGTTTTGCAGGAGGTACTTTTAATGCTTTTATATCCATAGGAATTATGTATTTCATGCTTTATTATATGTTGATAAGTAGGGAAAAAATGAATGGTATTATGGAAGCGTATATTCCTTTGGCTTCAAAGCACATTAAACTCATAGGAAAGGAAAGCGATGTTTCAGTAAGATCTAATGCCTTAGGAATTCCTTTAGTTGCAATAATTCAAGGAATTATAGCCTTAGTAGGTTTTTTAATTTTTGGAGTTCCAGATCCATTTTTCTGGTTCGTAATAACAGCCGTAGGTTCTATGATCCCATTTATTGGAACTGCGCTCGGAATTATTCCAGTAACCATTTTGCTTTTCTCGCAGGGAATGAATTGGCAGGCAATTGCGATTTTAATCTACGGAATTGTTGTAGTTGGATCTACAGATAATATAGTGAGACTTTATATTTTAGAGAAACTCTCAAGTGTTCACCCCCTTATCACACTTTTTGGTGTGGTGGTTGGTGTTCCTCTTTTCGGGTTCATTGGTTTGATCTTTGGGCCACTTTTGATCTCTCTATTTTTATTGATCTTGAAAATATATAAAACGGAGTATGGCAATAGCCATGATAATTTATAAATCAATTTAAAATGAAAAATATGTTTAGCAAAAAGAAGCAAGAAATCGAAGAAGAATATATGAGCGGTGAGATCACCAAGATTAAAGAAGATGATGTAGATGTGGTGATGGAAAAGGAAGAATCAATCAATAAAAAAATAACTGGCTCAGATATGCTTACAAAGTATACTGAGTTGGCAAAGGTAATGTTCGCAATGCTCAAGGATTATCGCAAAGGTATTTACACCAACGTGCCTTGGTTTAGTATAGCGTCTATAGCATTCGGGTTTTTATATGTCCTGAATCCATTAGATATTATTCCTGATTTTATTCCTGGCCTAGGTTATATAGATGATCTAGCAGTATTGAGCTTTGGTCTTCGTTTTATTGAAACCGATCTACATAATTATCTAGATTGGAAGTTAGAAAAGGAAGCTTAAAAAATAAAAAGCCTGTCTCATGACAGGCTTTTTTATAATAACTATTTTTAAAAATTACGCAGTTCTATGATTTTCTCTTGCCAGTAAAGTATTCTTCAAAAGCATGGCAATTGTCATAGGCCCAACACCTCCAGGAACTGGAGTAATAAAAGAGGCCTTTTTACTTACATTCTCGAAATCTACGTCTCCGGTAATTCTATAACCTCTTGGTCTTGTCTCATCTGGCACTCGTGTAATTCCAACATCTATAATTACAACATCATCTTTTACCATTTCTGCTTTTAGGAATTCTGGATTTCCTAAAGCTGTAATTATAATATCTGCTTGTGAAGTGATTTGAGTAATATTCTTAGTATAACTATGGGTTACCGTCACTGTGGAGTTTCCTGGAAATCCTTTTCTACCCATTAAAATACTCATTGGTCTTCCAACAATATGGCTACGCCCAATAACTACAGTATGTTTGCCTTTGGTCTCTACATTATACCGCTCAAGCAACTCAATGATCCCAAATGGAGTGGCTGGAATAAAACTGCTCATATCCAATGCCATTTTACCAAAATTGGTAGGATGGAATCCATCTACATCCTTATTTGGATCTACCGTTAATAATACTTTTTGCGTATCAATTTGTTTAGGAAGTGGAAGCTGAACGATAAATCCATCTATATCCGGATTTTCATTAAGTTCTTTGATCTTCTTTAATAACTCAGTTTCACTTATAGTACTGGAAAGCTTTACGAGTGTAGACTCAAATCCCACACGCTCACATGCTTTAACTTTACTATTTACATAGGTTAAACTAGCTCCATCATTTCCAACAATTATTGCTGCCAGATGTGGCACTTTCTCTCCGCGGTTCTTCATTTGCTGAACTTCTTCAGAAATTTCATCCATAATATCGTTACTAACCTTTTTACCGTCGAGAATTGTCATTTTTATAGTTTTCAGTTTGCAGTTTGCAGTTTTCAGTTTTCAGTTGGCAGTTAATTTTTTAAATGTAAGGAACTACTTCATTCCCTTCATCATTTGCATCATTTTTTGACCACCACCACCTTGCATCATCTTCATCATTTTGCCCATCTGGTTAAATTGCTTTAACAACTGATTCACCTGCTGAACCGAAGTTCCAGATCCACCCGCAATTCTTTTCTTTCTTGCTGAATTTATCAAAGTTGGTGTACTTCTTTCTTCAGGGGTCATTGAGTATATTATAGCTTCTACATGTTTAAAAGCATCATCGTCTATATCTATATCCTTCAGCATTTTTCCTGCTCCAGGGATCATTCCTAACAGGTCTTTCATAGAACCCATTTTCTTGATCTGGTGCAATTGAGTTAGGAAATCGTCGAAACCAAACTGATTCTTTGCGATCTTTTTCTGAAGTTTTCTAGCTTCTTCTTCATCATATTGTTCTTGTGCTCTTTCAACTAAGGAAACAACATCTCCCATTCCCAGAATCCTATCTGCCATACGAGAAGGATAGAACACATCTATAGCGTCCATTTTCTCCCCGGTACCAATAAATTTAATTGGTTTGTTTACTACAGATTTAATGGAAATGGCAGCTCCTCCACGAGTATCACCATCCAATTTTGTTAGGATCACCCCGTCAAAATTAAGTCTATCGTTAAAGGCTTTTGCAGTGTTCACCGCATCTTGCCCCGTCATAGAATCTACTACAAAAAGTGTTTCTTGAGGTTTAACTGCAGCGTGAATATTAGCAATCTCGGTCATCATTGCTTCATCTACTGCTAAACGACCTGCCGTATCTATAATAACAACATTAAAGCCATTTTGCTTGGCATAGGCAATTGCAGCATTGGAAATAGCAACGGGATCTTGATTACCTTCATCACTAAAAACCTCAACACCAATTTGCTCACCAACTATTTTAAGCTGATTGATCGCTGCTGGACGATAAATATCACAAGCCACTAAAAGTGGAATTTTGTTCTTTTTAGTTTTTAAAAAATTAGCTAATTTCCCGGAAAAAGTGGTTTTACCACTACCCTGTAATCCAGACATAAGGATAACCGAAGGAGTTCCAGAAAGATCTAACTCTTCAACCTCACCACCCATTAACTGGGTAAGTTCATCCTTAACCAATTTCACCATTAACTGCCCTGGCTTTAATGCGGTTAACACATTTTGACCTAAAGCTTTTTCCTTTACAATGGTAGTAAATTCCTTAGCAATCTTATAATTCACATCGGCTTCCACCAAGGCTCTACGCACTTCTTTTAAAGTCTCGGCAACATTTACTTCTGTAATTTGCCCATGTCCTTTAAGGATGTGTAAGGCATTATCTAACTTATCGCTTAAATTATCAAACATATATTTTCCTTCAATCGTTATTCAAATAAACACCCGATGGGCCGTGCAAATTTAGCAATTAATGCGGTAAATAGGAAAGTTTCTTGAAACGTATCCATTAATTACTTTCAGCTATCCACAGAAAGGGATTACGCAATTAATAGAGCTGCAGTTTTATAAAGTTAATGGTGACTTTAATTAAAGGATTTATAAGTAAAATATAAAGTTAATAAGTCAAAGTTCACTGATTCGTAATATTCCAATTCTAAAAAATGGCCCTCATCTATCCGTATTCTTCAAACATTTTAGACATAACCAGAACATGCGGAATGGTCAAGGCAGCAATAAATGGAAAAAATATACTTATGATCCATGTTGTGTTTTCTTTGAAAAAGAAAATAGCAATTATAAGCCCAACAATAGCTATTAACCAATATAAAATGGAATGTTTCAAATAAGCTAAAACTCCATTCCCTTTTCCATTGCTATATAACACCTTTATTTGAGAATACAGTGAGGGAACTGCATGCCACACAATAAAATAAAAGGCAAAACTCCATATCAAGGTTGATATCTTAAAAATGACACCCAACATTAAGATCAGGAAAAACTCCTTAAAGAACTCGCTAAAATTAGGGAATAAAATCAGTCTCAAAAAATAAGTTGTAATCAAAAATATCAGGGCTGAAATGTAGAATAGGCTATTAAGGATTGAAGAATTTATAAGGATGTGTGTAATATCTTTCAATATCAAAGTGGTTTCTGAACTGTTAAACTTTAATATCATCGAAATTATTAAAAGTCCATAAGTAAAGGCAAAAAAACGTAAGATTTTAGTGTTTCTAATTTGACTTTCCAGCCAATGTTGTTCTCCAAAATGATAACAACTAAAAAGTAAAAATATTATTAGAGCAGCAACTGGAAACAAATAAAATATGACAAAAGTAGAAAGCGCCAAACCAACGTACAAAATAAGCTGATTCTTTTTATTAGATCTATTGCCGCCATTTAACTTGCCAATTATCCTAAGATCATTTGCTCCATGTATAAGTCCTACTGTTAGCACCATTGAAATACCTAGATAATTTGCTTTGGCATTGTCAATAAAGCCAATAAGCCAAAAACTGAATAAGGTTATCACTAAAAGTATTCTATGAAGGCCTGCTATCATAATGCTGCAAAATTTGATAAATAAAATTATTTTTTCAACAAAATTATTTCATTTTTGTTTAATTTTATTTAAATTTAGTTAAACAAAATAATAAAAGCTATGAAAACTTTGCTCTTTTTACCTTTGGTTTCCAAAATGGATCCCTCGGATTATGTAGGATTTACATTCTTTGTCGGGTGTATGGCTATGATGGCCGCTTCTGCATTTTTCTTCCTTTCAATGCGATCGTTTGACAAAAAATGGTCAACTTCAATTTTAGTTTCAGGACTAATAACATTTATTGCTGCTGTACATTATTTTTACATGAGAGATTACTGGGCTGAATTCGCAGAATCTCCAACATTTTTTCGCTATGTAGACTGGACGCTTACCGTTCCTTTAATGTGTGTTGAATTTTTTCTTATTCTCAAATTTGCAGGCGCTAAGAAATCCCTGATGTGGAAGTTAATATTTTTCTCTGTATTTATGCTCGTTACCGGCTATATCGGGGAAGCTATAGACAGAGGTAATGCATGGCTATGGGGGCTTATTTCAGGGCTTGCTTATTTTGCGATTGTTTACGAAATATGGCTTGGAAAAGCTAAAAAAATTGCAGAAAGTGCAGGAGGCGCAGTGCTATCGGCGCATAAAACGCTGTGCTGGTTTGTGCTTGTTGGATGGGCAATTTATCCTATTGGATATATGGCGGGAACTCCGGGATGGTACGAGGGTATCTTTGGGGGTCTAAACCTAGATGTAGTTTATAACCTCGGTGATGCCGTTAATAAAATAGGTTTCGGATTGGTTATATATAATCTAGCAGTGAAGTCTAGTGAAAAAAGTCATGTTAATAATGCCTAATCTCTCAGATTGATTATTGAATTATATGCTTTTTCAATATTATAATTTTTAAGATCCGTTCTTTCGAACGGATCTTTTTTTTACATTCTTTCCGGAACCTGAATTCCTAATAATTCGAATGCTGATTTAATAGTATCTCCAACTGCTTCTGAAAGTTGAACTCTAAATTTCTTTTCTCCTTCATCTGCAGTACCAAGGATGGTTACATTCTGATAAAAAGAATTGAATTCCTTTACCAGATCATACGTGTAATTAGCGATTAGTGCAGGACTATGATTTTCTGCTGCCAGCTGGATTGTATTAGGATACAATTGCAATTGTTTAATCAATTCTTTTTCCTTTACATGTAATTCATAATTACCTGGCAAACTCATTTTATTACTATCCACATATGCTTTTCTTAGGATAGACTGAATCCTTGCATAGGTATATTGTATAAAAGGGCCTGTATTCCCTTGAAAATCTACAGATTCTTCAGGATTGAATAAAATTCGTTTTCGAGGATCTACCTTCAAAATATAATATTTCAAAGCTCCTAAACCTATCATTTTGTAAAGCTCTTCTTTTTCTTCTGAAGAATATTCTTCTAGCTTCCCTAATTCTTCAGAAATGGCTTTTGCAGTTTGAGTCATTTGTGCTATAAGATCATCTGCATCTACAACCGTCCCTTCTCTACTCTTCATTTTACCTGAAGGAAGATCCACCATTCCATAACTTAGGTGATATAGGTTATTTGCCCATTCGTAGCCTAATTTTTTCAAGATCAAGAACAATACTTTAAAATGGTAATCCTGTTCGTTCCCTACGGTGTAAACCATTCCGTCTATAGGATAATCCTTAACGCGTTGGATAGCAGTTCCAATATCTTGAGTCATATATACTGCAGTTCCATCACTTCTTAAAACAATTTTTTCATCCAGACCATCTTCAGTAAGATCTATCCAAACACTGCCATCATCTTTTCTAAAGAAAACTCCCTTTTCAAGACCTTCAGCAACAACATCTTTACCTAATAAATAGGTGTTGCTTTCGTAATAATTCTTATCGAAATCTACTCCCAATGTTTCATAGGTCTTTTCGAAACCATCATAAACCCACTGATTCATCTTTTCCCAAAGTGCTTTCACTGTTTCATCTCCAGCTTCCCATTTAATAAGCATTTCTTGTGCAGCATTTAAGATTGTTGCTTGCGCCTTTGCTTCATCTTCAGTCTTTCCTTCTGCAATGAGGACAGCTATTTCTTTCTTATATTCTTTATCGAATTTTACATAATAGTTACCTACCAGTTTATCGCCTTTTAAACCTGTAGATTCTGGGGTTTCTCCATTACCCCAACGTTCCCAAGCCAACATCGATTTACAAATATGTATCCCGCGATCGTTTATGATCTGGGTCTTGTAAACTTTCCTACCACTAGCTTTCAAAATTTCAGCTACAGAGAAACCTAATAAGTTATTTCTAATATGACCTAAGTGTAAAGGCTTATTGGTGTTTGGCGAAGAATATTCCACCATTATGGTATTAGAATCTTGGTTCACTTCTACTTTACCAAATTCAGCTTCTTTATTCACTTCATTAAATAAAGTCAAGTAATAAGTATCACTAAGAACAATATTCAAAAATCCTTGAACTACATTGTATCTAAGCACTTCCTCTACATTCTCTACCAAATATTTTCCAATAGCCTCCCCTAATTGAACTGGATTTGTTTTGATTTGGCGAAGCATAGGAAAAGTTACCAAGGTAATATCTCCTTCAAAATCTTTACGTGTTGCTTGAAATTCTACTTGTTCCAGATCTACTTGATAAAGATGCGAAATTGCTTCCTTTACTTTTTGTTCAATTTTATTCTGAATATTCATTCTGCTAAATTTTAACCTTTTTGGTTTAAATATTAGCCGCAAAGATAATAGAAAATAGACGCATGCCATAGAGCTTTACACGCAAATAGGTATCTTTATAAAAAAGAGAAAAATGTTATTGAATATAAGTTATAATCGCCCGGAATATAAGGAGAAAATTAATGCTGAAGTTGGCCCAACCTTTACCCTGTTAGAACGATTCAAATTAAACGGGTCAGGCTCACCTAAACTTCATATAACTGCAACCAGTATAGAGATCCATAATTTATTGATATTAGATTCTAATATGAATACCTGTAACATAGAATTAAGGCCGAAGGGTATTATAGTAATGTTTCGCTCTTTATTGGAAACTTACGGATTAATCATTCCTTATTACAAGCTGAGTCTATATAAAGGAAAAGCTGAAGAATATTCTATTTATATGGATCATCATTTTATAAAGGTGAAAGCAGATACTCCTGCCATTCATAAATTTATGCTGAAAATTCTTGATTATAAGAGCAGCAATGCTCCTACTTCTATTGAAGACATCAGGTAACAATTTATTTACTTGCTTTTCAGAAAAGCCCTTTAGATTTAATGCAATCTTAAAAAATACGTAAACATAAATCCCAATTGTGGAGGCAATTTTGCTGAAAAACAAATGGAATTATTTATTTATGTTTTTGCAGCATTATTCTCGGTTATGAATCCCTTAGGATCTGTTCCCATTTTTGTTGGACTTACTCAGGATGACACTCCAAAGGAGCGCTCAAAAACCGCATTTCTTACCGCCATTAATATCTTGGTCATTCTAATAATCTCCTTTTTTATGGGTCGTTATATCTTAAAATTCTTCGGAATTAGCATAGATTCTTTGAGGATAGCTGGTGGATTAATTATTTTGACTTCAGGATTCGCTTTACTTACTGGATCTTTTTCCAAACATAAAGGAATGGATAAAAAGCGAGTGAAAGATATTGCTTCTCAAAGAGAAGGAGTGTCCCTAACTCCGTTGGCAATTCCAATGCTGGCCGGCCCCGGGTCAATTTTCTTATTAATTGGAATGTATCAGGAATTCCATGTGTTTTCAGAAAGGATTATCACCGTATTGGCAATCCTAGCTACTTACATTGCAACTTTTGTCGTGCTAAAAAGCGCACATTATATCGTTAGATTTTTAGGAGCATCTGGTATTAATGCTATCTCCAGAATCATTGGTTTATTTTAATAGCCATAGGGATAGAATATATAAGTTCATCTATTCTAAATCTAATTGGCAAAGTAATGATGTAGATTAACTACCTCTTTCTAAAAGCTACACCACCAATAAGGGACAGAATCCCCAAACCTATCATGGCATAAGATTGAGTATGATCTCCTTGCGCCTGAACTTTAATTGGTCCAGCTTCAAAAGCCACTTCTGGAGTTACAAGTGTATATAATCCATAACCTACAAGCACAACTCCAACTATTAACAGAACAATTTTTAGGGTGTTATTCATTTTACAATTAATATATGTTTAGAGTGAAAGTAAACAATTATTTCCTAAATTATCCAATATAAGAGATGCCCCATGAAAATTTTACTTACCGGTGCCAATGGATATATAGGATTACGACTTTTACAACAACTCTTGGAGCTTGGCCATCAAGTAGTTTGTGCTGTTAGAGATAAAAATAGGTTTTTTCCAAATAAAGAATTACTAGATCAAGTTGAAGTTGTGGAAATAGATTTTCTGGATCCCGCCAGTATTCCAGATGCCATAAAAGACATAGATGTTGCTTATTATTTAATTCATTCTATGTCTGCGTCTACTACAGATTTTGATAGTAAGGAAGCCGCAGCTGCAACTACATTCAATGAAATCATGGCAGGAACGACTGTGCAACAAGTTATATATCTAAGTGGTATAGTAAATAACGAAGATCTTTCTAAACACCTTAAGTCAAGAAAAAAAGTTGAAGATATTCTATATGGAGGCTCATTTAATCTTAGCGTTTTAAGAGCTGCAATAATAGTGGGCTCTGGAAGCTCCTCTTTCGAAATAATTAGAGATCTATGTGAGAAGTTGCCCGTTATGGTTACTCCAAGTTGGGTAAAAACCAAATGCCAGCCAATAGCCATTCGCGATGTGATTTTCTTTTTGACTGGAGTAATTGGAAAGGAAGAATGTTATAATAAATCTTTCGATATCGGAGGCCCAAACATTGTATCCTATCGGGAGATGATGATGCAATATTCAGAAATTAGAGATTTAAAATTATGGATCATCGATGTGCCCTTTTTATCACCTAAGCTATCTTCCTACTGGCTTTACTTTGTAACTTCAACCTCTTATAAACTGGCGCAAAATCTAGTAGATAGCATGAGGGTAGAAGTTATTACTCAGGATACCAGATTGCAAAAGATGTTGAATATTAAACCTATTTCCTATAAAAAA
Organism: Flavobacteriales bacterium; assembly: GCA_038233835.1. GTDB lineage: Bacteria > Bacteroidota > Bacteroidia > Flavobacteriales > Flavobacteriaceae > Gillisia. The sequence continues at coordinate 24,509 of JBBSVD010000022.1, forward strand.
GCGATCCAATTAGCCTTCTTTAAAATTGAGCAAAATCAAGTTGTTTCGAGTTGGAAAGATTCTATGAGCAGTGGTAGGTTTAGAAAAGATCTCAATAAGTACATTCAGGTTCCAACATTTGGATGTTTAAAGGATGCTCAATCTATAAAAGTTGAAAATCCCGATGAAGTTCTTGAGAGAATCTGGGCAATTGGGGGAACTACTGGATGGTATTATGGGAACTGGCTTTGGAAAATTCGTGGTTATGTGGATAAACTATTTGGTGGAGTTGGTTTACGACGAGGAAGAACAAACATGCAACAGATAAATTCTGGAGATTCCTTAGATTTCTGGCGGGTATTATTAGCAGATAAAGAAGGAAAACGACTCTTGTTGTTTGCAGAAATGAAAGTTCCAGGAGAGGCATGGCTGGAATTTGAGATAGATGATAAAAACATATTGCGTCAAACTGCAACCTTTAGACCCCGTGGATTATGGGGAAGGCTTTATTGGTATGTTATGCTCCCATTTCATTATTTTATATTTGAAGGAATGCTGAATAAGATTGCTAAAGGTTAAATAATTTTAAAAAAACCTCCAAATTTTCTAAATGCCGTGCTAAATTTAGCATCATATTAAGTTTGGAAAAGACCCTGAATCTCCCAATAATTTGGCACAAATTGTCGAAATAGTCAGGGAAATTTCTGAATAAAATCGTATTAATTTTAAAGTTATATTGAAATCACTTTTACCACAACTCCGAAATAATCTACTTCTAAGTATTTCTGCTTTTTTATTACTTTTTATAGCAATCTATATTTTCCTATTCACCGAAAATTTTTATTTCCTGATAGAGCAAGGTTCAATTTGGGTTAGAGAATGGTTTGGTAGTTTTTACCTCTGGTTAGGTTTAGTTTGTGTGCTCTTTCTTTTAATATTAGCTTTAAGTAAAGTCGGAAGAATTCGATTAGGTAACTCCCCTCCAGAATTTAATAGATGGTCTTGGATTGCGATGTTATATAGCGCTGGAATGGGAGCAGGAATATTATTAAGAGGGGTCCAGGAACCTGTCTATATGTTTTTAAATCCTCCTATTCAAACTGGAGAACCTAATGAAATAATCGCTCTGGAATATACCTTTTATCAGTGGGGATTTACAGCCTGGGCATTTTATGCTTTGTTTGCAATTTTAGTGGGCCATTCCCTTTTTGTTCAGAAACGAGATATTAGATTAGGAACAAGTTTACATTATTTTAAACGTATAAAATTTCTTCCTTCAGGAATAAACCTTCTAACCATTCTTACAACAGTTGCAGGTTTAGTTGCAGCAATTGGTTTAGGAACCACTCAAATAGAAGGTGGTATTGGGCATTTATTAGGCAATTCCTCTAGCGATCTGATACTTACTTTAGGGCTGGTGTTCGTTATTTGCACAATTGCTTTTATCTCTGCTTGGGCAGGAATTGAAAAAGGAATAAAAAGGCTCTCTAATTGGAATATCTATTTAACCTTAATACTGTTGCTTTTTGTGCTAATTCAAGGAGACCTCAGCTTGATATTACAAAATTTCTTAAAAGCCACATATCGCTATGTAGTTGATTTTGTCCCACTTAGTTTAGCGATGGGTAATTATGATCCCGGGAAAGAATTTCTAACCGATTGGACCTATTATTATTGGGCTTTCTGGCTAGCGTGGGCACCATTTACAGGGATATTTATTGCTCGCATTTCTAAAGGGAGAACTATAAGAGAAATAATACTTGGGGTTTTGCTTATTCCTTCACTAGGTACTTTTTTATGGTTCAGTGTATTTGGCACTTCTGCTTTTGATCTAATTGATCAATGGGGAACCTATCAAAATGAATTTGGAAATGTATTCACCTCCATGTTCGTGTTCCTCTCCAATTATCCATTAGCAATAATCACCAATGTGTTAACCGTGATCCTCTTGATCAGTTTTTTGGTGACTTCAGTAGATTCTGCAATATTTGTATTGAGTATGTTTACATCAAAAGGAAGTGAAAATCCGAAGAAAAAATTCAGACTTATTTGGGCTATTATCCTTTTAATATTTTCTGAAGCTATTATAATATTAGGAAACATTAAACCAGATACTAATGTTCTTACCGCAATGCAAAAATTCCTAATCATCGCATCCTTACCATTTGCGTTTTTCACCGTGCTAATAATAATTCTTCTTAGCAGAACCTTATTGAAAAAGGCATAAAAACTAGGGTAAGTTGAAACGGAGTTCCGTAGTTCAATTGAACTATTACCAATATTGAACTATAAATATATTTGGAAAATAACAATAACTTTTCGGCTGAGTTATATGTTACTTGAAATCTAAATTGATCATTCCTTTTTATCAACCGGGATTTCCAATAACAAATATTTTTCAAAAAATTTTTGATACTGAATTGTTAAATAACTGTTGAAAATATATTCCTGAGTTCTATAAAATTATTTTCCAAAGTGTTCCTAATCCTCTAAAGAGTACTATTTCCTATTAAAAAATACAAAAATGTTAAATTAAGTGCATTTCATCGATGTTATTTGTTTTTAAACGAATATATACTTTACTTGCACGCATTACAAAACTCTTATAACCAATCGTTTAGTCTAACATTAAGAAATTCTCCCCTCTCTTAATACATAGAAGGTGATGATTGATCATAAGCACAATTAGACAAACACCTGATATTAATCCTACTTAATCGATATGTTTTTGAATAAATTAGTGCATACCAGCATTTTAAAAAAAGCTCTCAGAAATCTTTCCTTTTTATTGATAATAATTGCTGTTTTGAGTTGCAGTTCAGATGAAGAAAATTTATCGGAAACTCAGGGGACTCAAACAGAGATAAACAAAAATCCCAATAGATTATTCAAGGGGATTTTTGTTACACAAAATTCAAAATTTAGATGTATTTTAGAACTTATAATTCCAGGGGAAACTTCTAATTTAGAAGATATTAGCAAGTATTCAGAATCAAAAATTACTCTAAACACAGGTGAAATATATAAATTGAAACCAGCACAAGCTAAGCAATTGACGAAAAATGCAGATTTCAAGGTGTTTTTTGAGTCTGATGACCTTTCTTTTAATTTTATTCTTGATGTCATTAACTCTGCATGAATTTTTTTTATTCTTTTATCTAAAAAAGATGTAACATTATTTTTTATAAGCCTATCTAATATTTTAGATAATTCTAAATTTGACTCTTGAACAATTGACTGAGATAATTTGGGGTCATTCGTTTCAAC
>JBBSVD010000023.1:0-27533 GCA_038233835.1 Flavobacteriales bacterium
AAAATCCACCAGGAGTTCCTCCGAAAATAAGTAGTGGATTGGTAGTTTTAAATGCAAGCGTAAGTAAAATTGGTAATCCTATATAAATCACTACTACAATAAAATGCCCTAAAAACTTATTATTCACCAGTACATGAATAAAAAAAGCAAGCAATAAGGTTGTTATATATGCGGGCAAAATCTGAGCGAAATTGTATATAAAATACATTCCTAACTCATAATTCAAATACCCATTAACAGTTTGAAACACAATTCCAACCACAATATTTATTAAAGTCAAAACCACTGCAACTCCTATAAGTGAAATGATTTTAGAAAGGTATAAGGTGTTGTTACTAACCGGAAGCGCGTCGTAGAATTCGAAGGTCTTATTTTGCCTCGTTCTATGAACTGCTTCTCCAGAATAAATAATAAGAATTATTATAGAGAACAATACAGTTCCGCCAGAGATTTGGGCTACCATATATCTAGTTAATGGCATTGATGGAGTACCAAAGATTTGATTGGATTGATAGGCCACAAAACCAGCAATTGCTATACCAATAACCATTAAAATAATGAAAACGGTTTCTTTAACGATAGACAGAAATTCTATTTTACTAAGAGACCACAAGTTTTCCCTTCTTGCCTTGCTATTAAAAACCTGAACAACATTTACAAGAGCATGACCCACTTTATACTCTTCTTTATTCTCTTTCGTATTCTCTTTCTTTTTTGAAGATAAAAAACCTTTATACGAGAAACGAAATAAAGTAAAAGCAAAGATCGCAATTGCTAATCCCAACCAAATTAATCTGTTTAATAAGAATTTCCCAGTTAGAGAAAGCTGTGTGGTATTGAGTTCGTATACAGACCAATATTTATTTATAAAATTTTGAGCTTCAGCTCCAAAGGGATCTACATAGATACTCAACCATTCGGTATCTAAGTTTGCCAAAAGTCTAGAGGAAACTATTGTAAGAATAAATATGATGATCCCACCCAAATACAAAATTGGCATTCTTTTAAAGAAAGTCATTAAACTAAAAAACAAACTTCCAATAAAGAATGCATTAAAGGTTAATAAGTAAACAAATGGATAAAAATAGGAGGCAAAATTGAAAGTAGTATAGGTCCCATAATCTGGCCTATCTAAAAATACTCCAATTGCAAATCCAAATATTGCTCCAAGTACAGATGCAATATTCATAAAAGTAACTATCGTAAAACTTCCCCAAAACCTGCCTAGAATATAATTCTTTTCGGTTATAGGAAAAGTGAAATATGTTTGGGCTGTTCTATGTTCTTGATCTCTATAAACTGCAACTCCCATTATTGCGGCATAAAAGAAAAGCGATATCTCGCTCATGCCTCCCAGTACACCCATAATCGCATTTGGGCTGTTTGTAAATTGTGCCGTGTTGGATTTTGCAAATACTGCTATCAATAACGGAATAAGAAACATGATAAATATGTAGATATAGGTTGCGGGTCTTCGCATTCTATATTTTAACTCAAATAAGTAGATTTCTTTCATAATTACACAGTTTGAGGTTGGTTGATACTATAGAAATAAAAATCTTCTAAAGTATTATTTACTACTTCAAAACCATCCCCAGGTTGGGATGCTGCATAAACATTCACATTTAATTGCCCACTTCTTAAATAAGCAGATAACACACTGTAATCTTCCTGATATTTTTCTAATTCTTCTTTATCAATTTTTTTTCTAAAAATTCGCCCATTCAACGAATTTGTCAATTCCTGAGGGTGTCCTTGTACCACAACAGAACCTTCATTGAAAACAGCCATATTGGTACATAAATTAATAACATCGTCTACAATATGGGTAGATAATATAACCACTGCATCTTCCCCTAACTCACTCAACAAATTATGAAAACGGTTGCGTTCTAAAGGATCTAAACCCGCTGTTGGCTCATCTACAATTATCAATTTCGGACTTCCAATCAAGGCTTGGGCAATTCCAAACCTTTGACGCATTCCTCCCGAATAATCCCCTAAATTTCTTTTTCTGAATTTATATAGATTCACTTTGTTCAATAGATCTGCAACATAAGCGTTTCTATCAGATTTATTATGGATTCCTTTTATTTTGGCTATATGATTTAGCATCATTTCTGCTGAAACTTTTGGATACACCCCGAAATCTTGAGGCAAATACCCTAACACCTTTCTAAGTTCTTCCGGCTCGCTAAAAACATCTATTCCATCAAAATCTATACTGCCAGTATCACTAAGTTGCAATGTGGCGATTGTTCGCATTAAAGTAGATTTTCCTGCCCCGTTTGGTCCTAATAAACCAAACATCCCTTTACTAATCTCTAAATTAACATTGTTTAGTGCCTTTGTTCCGTTAGGATACGTTTTATTCAAGTTTTTAATGGAAAGCATAGTTGGTAGTTTAGCTGGGTTTTATCTTTAAACCTATTAGTAACTAATAAGCAGTTACGTTACAATTTTAACCAAATATTCTAAAATATAATCCCGATAGCTATATACCCAGAAATTCTTAAGCATGCTTTATATTTGCAAATGCGAATTAGTTTGCCGTAGATATTGAAAGTAAATAGTTTCCATAAATTCGTTACTACTTTGAGTTGATTAATAAAAAGTGAATTCCTATGTATCCATTAAGAAGAAATAGAAGACTTAGAACCAACGAAACTATTAGATCATTGGTTAGAGAAAATATAATCTCTCCAAACGATTTTTTAGTGCCATTATTTGTAGTTGAAGGGAAGGGCGTGAAGGAAGAGATCGCATCTATGCCTAACTATTATAGATTCAGTTTGGATTTGTTGGAAAAGGAAGTGAAAGAGCTTTGGAAACTGGGACTTAAATCGGTGTTGCTATTTGTAAAGGTGCCGGACAGTTTAAAAGATAATGCAGGAACTGAAGCTTTAAATGCGGAAGGCTTAATGCAGCGCGCCATTAAAACAGTAAAGAATGCGGTTCCGGAGATGTTGGTAATGACAGATATCGCTCTTGATCCTTATTCCTCATTTGGTCATGATGGAGTAGTAGCCGATGGAAAGATATTAAATGACGACACTACCGCGATCCTTGCTGAAATGTCGCTTTCTCATGCTATTGCGGGTGCCGATTTTGTTGCTCCAAGTGATATGATGGATGGTAGAATATTTGAAATAAGGACTTTGTTAGAAGACGAAGGATTCCATGACACGGGAATCATGAGCTACTCTGCTAAATATGCCTCCGCATTTTATGGCCCATTTCGCGATGCGCTAGATTCTGCTCCCGGGTTTGGTGATAAAAAGACCTATCAGATGGATCCTGCCAACAGAGAGGAGGCTATTCGTGAAACTTTGATGGATATTGAAGAAGGAGCAGATATGGTAATGGTAAAACCAGGGCTTTGTTATTTGGATATTGTTCGAGAAATTAAGAATACGGTAACAGTTCCTGTTGCAGTTTATCAGGTAAGTGGCGAGTACGCTATGATAAAAGCAGCTTCAGAAAAAGGTTGGTTAAATCATGATGCTGTGATGATGGAACAACTAACCGCAATTAAACGTGCAGGAGCAAATATAATTGCAAGTTATTTCGCGAAGGACGCCGTAAAATTACTTTCTTAAGTTCTTGAAATTTAGCTTAAAATTTTTACTGTGGATTCACTTTTAATGTAGATTTGTTAGGTGATAATCAAGAAGCTACATCTTAGTATTTCGTTATTGCTAGTTACATTCTTTAATGTTGTTAGCAGTTCGGCATTTTCATTGCCTTCAGAATCGCTGAATCTAAATTCCAGACAAACTTATACTTCAAAATTAGAGCAGAACAACAAGGCTATCTTAACAGCAGAAGCCTCGGTTTCCGTAGTCATAGATATAGATTCAAACCAAGACCATTTTACTTCAGGCGGTATTTGTATTAATTCCATTGAATCTCCTGAATCTCTAAGCGATTATTCTTTAGATCTATGGATGTTTAATCCAGATCTTAGGCTCCTACTTTCCCAAAATATATTTCCATTTCAGTTCTTTTGGTAATTGATTTTAATTGAATTCAAATAATGAACTCGAGAACTAACTTAGTCCTACTTGTTTTTGTTTTCAATTCTTTAGAAAATCAAATAAAAAACAAATTACAGAAAATTCCTTTTTTAGTTTAAGCCTAATAGCAACTTGAAAAACGGTGTTTTCTAAAACACAATTCTAAAATCACTTTAAAATGGAAAACGCATCTGCCATAATGGGCATCGCCTTATTAGCACTATTTGTTGTGCCTATTATATTTATGATTATAAATCATTCAGCAAAAGAAAAAAAGATTAAAAAGAGATTATACAGCCTTGCTACTGATAATAATATGAAGTTGGATCAAGTTGAGATCACCAATTCCTTATTACTTGGATTGGACAGTTCCACTAAAAAATTCTTAGTTATAGATCCAAAAGACCACTCAAAATACGAAGTGATAGACCTTAAAAGTGTAGGACAAAGCGTAGTTGCCAAATCTGGACATCAAACAAAGATCGGGAATAAGAACAAACTTGCCCTTACGCGCATAGGACTGGAATTATTGAAGAATAATTCTAAAGAGAAAGTAAAAGAAGTCGTTTTTTATGACGAAGATGATAATGATAGTTTAGATGCCGACGCCCAATTATTTAAAGCAAATAAGTGGGGCGATCTAATCAGAAAAAATTTATCTGCTTAGTTTAATTAGTTTTTCGTTGTTAGGTTTTTTAATAAAGCTGCTGAAGGCCCATATCTTCAGCGGCTTTTATTATTTATTTGATTCTACTATGAGGTAAATCCAGATAGCACAAAAGAAAAATGATTTTAAAATTTAGAGGTATCTCGCTAGCTATCAAAATAAAAGTTTTAAGACTGAAATGACGGATCAAACGGCTTTACCAATACTTTAAGTAAATTGTAGTAAAGAATCCTTAATTTTAGGTTCTTAAACTAAATGCATCCATGGGCTTACTTATTCTTTATGCTACGCTTGCCATTTTTTTTCCTTCTTATGCTCTATTCTAGAAGCGGTCTTACTTAGCATCACACCTACTTTTATCCGTATTAAAAAAAAGGAAGGTAAAGCTTATGCAACCACTTTAGCAAATTTTAAAAAGGATATCGATAAACCTCTCATCGCCATTTTAACTGTAAACACAATTGCGCATACTGTGGGAGCAATTCTTGTAGGCGTTCAGGCTGAAAAAGTTTTTGGAGATGGAGGAAATTCTGTAGGAATCGTATCTGCTGTTATGACCTTAGCAATATTGATTCTTTCTGAAATAGTCCCAAAAACCATTGGAGCAACTTACTGGCAATCACTTGGAAAATTCACTGTTATAACTTTAAAAATTTTATTATTTCCATTGAAATACACGGGAATCCTCTGGTTAATGTTGCTTACCACCAAACTGATTGGAAAATCGGCACATGTAAGTACTATGAGTAAAGATGAGTTTTTGGCAATTACCGATGCAGCCGAAGAAGAAGGTTTTTTTGAAGAAAAAGAAACTACCGTTATCAAAAATCTACTTGTATTTAAATCGGTTAAGGCAAAAGATGTGATGACCCCGTTTTCTGTGGCTACCATTGAAGATGAGTCCACCACAATTGAAGAATTTCACCGTGCTCACAAAAATTTAAAATTTTCCAGGATCCCGCTTTATAAAGGTAAACCCAATAATATTACAGGATTCGTGCTTAAAGACGATATTCTTGAGGAAATGATAGACGAAAAAGGCCCAGAACCTTTAAGCATTTTAAAAAGGGATGTTTTTATAACCGATCCAAAAACCCCAATTCCAGAGCTTTTCGAGATCTTTATTAAACGTAAAGCTCATATTTCAATAGTAGCCGATCAATTTGGAAACACCATAGGATTAGTAACCATGGAAGACATCATAGAAACCCTCTTGGGACTTGAGATCATGGACGAAAACGATCACATTGAAGATATGCAACTAATGGCACGTCAAAACTGGGAAAAGCGGGCCAAAAAACTGGGGCTTCTTCAGCAAAATGAATCCGAATCAAAATCTGCTGAAAATGACGATCCGTCTTAAAACTCCTTTGGGGATCTGTGAATTTACTGGTGATGAAGATGGAATTTCTGAAATTAAGATTTTAGATTATGAAAGAACTCCAACCGAAATTATTCCTGAAATTTTAATTCCTGCTGTTAATCAAATTGAGGCTTATTTTAAAGGTGAATTAAGGAATTTTAGCTTCAAATTAAATCCCAAAGGAACAGTGTTTCAGAAAAAAGTCTGGGAAGCATTAAACAATATCACATTCGGAGAAACTCGTTCTTATTTTCAACTTTCTCGCGCATTGGGAAATGTAAAAGCCATTCGCGCTGTGGCTGCGGCAAATGGAAAAAACCCCTTATGGATAGTTATTCCTTGCCACCGGGTTATTGGAAGTGATGGATCTTTAACAGGTTATGCAGGCGGACTTTCGAGAAAAAAATGGTTGTTAGACTTCGAAGACCCGCCATTACAGCAAGAACTATTTTAAAATTTTCTTTTAAGATAAAAAGCCCTATTTTTAATAACTATGAAGTTATTCTTGAAAATTATCGGCGGATTTTTGGCTACTATTCTTTTGGTAGTGATCCTACTTTTTTTGTTCGATTACGATTATATTCTGAAGGGAATTCAGGTTGTTTATTTTAAAGGACACAAAACCGCTTATATTGATGACTATCCTGAATTTGAAAATCGGGTAATTGATGCAGATTCAGCCAATGCTTCTAAGTGGCCAATGCATGAAGATTATAACACTGTAAAACATACAGAAAAATTAAAAGCTATTAATGAAGAATTAGGAACTGTTGCATTTCTTATCATTAAAAACGATAGTATCTGGTACGAAGATTATTCCGAGCATTACGGTCCTGAATCTAAGACCAATTCTTTTTCTATGGCAAAATCCATTACGGTTGCGCTGTTGGGAAAAGCAATAATGGATGGCTATATCAAGAGTCTAGACCAACCTGTTGGAGACTTTCTGCCTGAATTTAGCCAAGGGGAACAAATAAAACTTAGCGTAGGAGATCTAGCTTCTATGTCTTCCGGACTTAATTGGGATGAAGATTATTACAACCCTTTTTCTCAAACAGCCAGAGCTTATTTTGGTGAAGATATTAGAGAAGATGCATTAGATCTCAAAGTTATAGAAGAGCCTGGGACTGCATTTAAATATTTAAGTGGAAATACTATTTTATTGGGAATCCTAATAGAAAAAGCTACAGGACAAAAATTGGCCAATTATTTAAGTGAAAGCTTTTGGAAACCAATGGAAATGCAGCATGATGCTCTTTGGCAATTGGATAGCGAAGAAAGTGGGATGGAGAAAGCCTATTGCTGCATTGCTTCTAACGCTAGAGATTTTGCGAGATTTGGAAAACTTTTCAAGGATCACGGAAAATGGAAAGACATACAATTGCTCAGTCCAGATTTTGTGGAAACAGCAACCACTGCAAGATTTGAGAATTCTCCTGAATATGGATACGGCTTTTGGCTCAATAATTATAAAGGCAAAGATATTTTTTACATGCGCGGAATATTAGGACAATATGTAATTGTGATCCCCGAAGATAATCTTATTATAGTGAGACTTGGCCATAATTTAATACGTAGAGAAGAAGGTGAAAAACACTATAAAGATTTCTTTGCTTATATAGATGAAACCTATAAAATGTTAGAAAATGCTTCATAAGATACCCTTAGAAAATATCCTTTTTCTGGATATAGAAACCGTCCCAGAAACTCGAACCTTTAAAGAACTGACTTCTGAAAAACAGTATTTGTGGGAAGAGAAGTCCAAATATCAGCGCAAAGAAGAATTTACAGCAGAAGAATATTATGTCCGTGCCGGGATCTGGGCAGAATTTGGGAAAATAGCCTGCATCTCAGTAGGTTTTTTCAAGAATAAAGAAGATTCCAGAACTTTTAGATTAACAACTTTTAAAGGTGAGGAAGAAAAGATATTAAAGGATTTTTCCAGTTTATTAACCACACATTTTTACAAGGAGCATCATTTGCTTTGTGCTCATAATGGAAAAGAATTCGATTTTCCGTTTATTTCCAGAAGAATGCTTATTCATGGTCTTTCCCTTCCCCCAAAATTAAATCTCTTCGGAAAGAAACCTTGGGAAGTCCCGCACTTAGATACTTTAGAATTATGGAAATTTGGTGATTATAAAAATTATACTTCTCTAAAATTACTCACCAATGTACTTGGAATTCCATCCCCAAAAGATGACATAGATGGCTCTGAAGTTCGGGATGTATTTTATGAGGAGTGCAATATCAACCGGATCGCGAAGTATTGTGAAAAAGATGTGATAGCAATTGCGCAAATCATTTTAAAATTTAGGCAGGACAAGCTTTTGAATGAAGGTGAAATAATTTCAGTTTAAATAAATGCTTCGACAGTCTTTTAAACATGACTCCAGTTTTCTTTATTAGACTTCCAGGCATAATCGAACATTTTCTTTCCATTGTCATTCTGAACGAAATGAAATGGAGTGAAGAATCTCTAGTTGGTAAAAAGATTCCTCCACTGTCGGAATGACATCATGAGTTGTCTGAAAGTGCAGTATAAGTCCCTTTTTAGAAATAATTCATCTACCAAAATCAAACAAAAAACCACCCTTTCAAGGTGGTTTTTCTAATATCTAAAAATTTTAGAACTCTATTCTAAAACACTACAAATCAAATTTAATTCCTTGCGCTAATGGCAATTCTGTAGTGTAATTAATAGTATTGGTTTGTCTTCTCATATACACTTTCCATGCATCAGATCCAGACTCTCTTCCACCACCAGTTTCTTTTTCCCCTCCAAAGGCTCCACCAATTTCTGCACCACTGGTTCCTATGTTCACATTTGCAATTCCACAATCTGATCCGTTAACAGATAAGAAATGCTCTGCTTCTCTTAAATTGTTAGTCATAATTGCAGAAGAAAGTCCTTGATTTACTCCATTCTGTAATTTCAATGCGTCTTCAACATTTCCAGAATATTTCATCATGTAAAGAACAGGAGCAAAAGTTTCGTGCTGAACGATCTCGTAAGAATTCTTAGCTTCAGCAATTGCTGGCTTCACGTAACATCCACTTTCAAAACCTTCACCTTCTAAAACGCCTCCTTCTACAATAATCTTTCCACCTTCTTCCACAACCTTAGTTAACGCATTTTGATAATTTTTTACCGCATCTTTATCTATTAGTGGTCCAACATGATTATTTTCATCTAGAGGATTTCCAATTCTTAATTGCTGATATGCCGCAACCACCGCTTCTTTTACTTTATCGTAGATAGATTCGTGAATTATAAGTCTTCTGGTAGAAGTACAACGTTGTCCTGCAGTTCCTACAGCACCAAACACAGCACCAATTACGGTCATTTTAATATCGGCATCTGGAGTCACAATAATTGCATTGTTTCCACCTAATTCTAAAAGGGATTTTCCAAGACGTTCCCCTACTTTGGAAGCAACGATTTTACCCATTCTGGTAGAACCAGTAGCCGAAATAAGCGGAATACGCTTATCTGTGGTCATCATTTCTCCCACTTTATAATCTCCAGTAGCTAAACAAGAAATTCCTGCAGGCACGTTATTTTCTTCAAAAACTCTAGCCGCAATTTTTTGACAAGCTACAGATGTAATTGGTGTTTTTTCAGATCCTTTCCAAACACAAGCATCTCCACATACCCAAGCCAAGGCTGTATTCCAAGCCCAAACTGCCACAGGGAAATTGAAAGCAGAAATAATTCCTACTACTCCTAGTGGATGATATTGTTCGTACATTCTATGTCCAGGACGTTCAGAATGCATGGTAAGTCCGTGTAATTGGCGAGATAATCCCACTGCAAAATCGCAGATATCTATCATTTCCTGAACTTCTCCTAAACCTTCTTGGTATGATTTCCCCATCTCATAAGAAACCAATTTTCCAAGAGGTTCTTTTAAACGGCGTAATTCTTCATTAAATTTTCTAACTATTTCTCCACGTAATGGAGCAGGCATCGTTCTCCAAGATTGAAAACCTTCGGTAGCAGCAGTCATCACCTTTTCATAATCCTCTTTGGTGGTAGTTTTCACTTTCCCTATCAAAGAACCATCTACTGGAGAATAAGATTCTATGATCTCACCACTTCCAAAAAAATCTTTTCCGGTAGAAGTTCCATCATTTAAATCTTTAATTCCAAGGTCTTTTAAGGCTTGTTTAATACCAAATTTTTCTGCTATATCACTCATTTTATTGTGTATTTATCTTTATTTATAACTGATTGTTGCGAAAATAATAAATTTTAAAGGAACCCCCTCCCAATTCTAGCTACATCCTCTAAGAATTCACGAAACGCTCGTCTACCGGCATTACGGTTCCACAATTATTACAAGTCCTTAATTCTTCACTTCCATAGAAATGCTTGAAATGGACTAAAAAATCGGTTTCTATATCGTTTAACGGAAAATATACCTCATATAATTTATGGTTGCAGTTGTCACAAAACCACAGCAAACCATCTTTTCCTTCTTCGCCTAGGCGTTTGCGTTCAACCACAAGTCCAATAGAACCCGCTTCTCTTACAGGAGAATGAGGCACTTTTCCGGGATGCAGATACATATCTCCAGGCCCAAGTTTCATCACCTGTTTTTCACCATTTTCCTGAACATGTATTTCTATATTCCCTTCCAACTGAAAGAATAATTCCTCGGTTTCATTATAATGATAATCCTTTCTGGCATTAGGCCCAGCCACTATCATTACAATATAATCGTCACTTTCTTTGTATAAATTCTTGTTTCCAACTGGCGGTTTAAGTAAATCTCTATTTTGCTCTACCCATTTGGTAAGATTAAAAGGTTTATTGATTGGCATATTCTTGTGATTTTTAAGAATTTTAAAATTAATCATTCTCGTTCACAATCTTGTGAAGCTTATCTAAATGTTTTGGGCGTATGCCTTGGTCGGGCACCGCGCTATTCGCTACAAGTCCTCGTCCCGTATCCCGATAGCTATCGGTACGGGACTCCGGGCTTTTCGCTACTATCGCTTACGCAAAGAAATTAGCTGTAAATTTTTGAAGTCTTCAATCTTCTAGTTTATTTTTTAGTACTTTTAATTCATCATTTTCAATCCTCCATTTTATGAAAAAAACAATACTCCTTGTACTTTTAGCTATCACTTTTGCATGTAATAATGCTTCCGAAGAGAAAAAACCAATAGGCGAACCTGTAACCAAACCAAAATCTGATAAGGTAGAAACCAATAATTTTGGAATTGTGATTCATGGAGGTGCCGGAACTATCTTAAAAGAAAATATGACAGATTCTTTGGAAACTGCCTATAAAGTGGTTTTGGAAGAAGCTATAAGAGCAGGCCACGAAATTCTTGCTAATGGAGGAACTTCTATTGAAGCTATACAAAGAACTATTAATATTATGGAAGATTCACCGCTTTTCAATGCAGGGAAAGGTGCCGTTTTTACCAATCAGGAAACCAATGAGATGGATGCCGCAATAATGGATGGAGAAACCTTAAATGCCGGAGCTGTGGCTGGAGTTACAATTGTGAAAAATCCAATAAATCTTGCATTTCAGGTAATGGAAAACTCGCCACATGTCCTTTTATCGGGTAAAGGAGCAGAGCAATTTGCAAAAGAACGCGAATTGGAAATTGTAGATCCTTCCTATTTCTATACAGAGAATAGATTTCAATCACTTCAGCAAGTAAAAGAAGCTGAAAAAATGAAAGCAGACAGTGCCGATGCGAGAACTGCATTTTACGATCCGTACATCAAAGAATCTAAGTTTGGGACTGTAGGTTGTGTTGCCCTAGACAAAAATGGAAACATCGCTGCAGGAACTTCCACAGGTGGAATGACCAATAAGAAATGGAATAGAATAGGTGATGTTCCAATTATTGGTGCAGGAACTTATGCTAATAATGCTACTTGTGCGGTTTCCGGAACTGGTTGGGGAGAATTCTTTATGCGGGGAGTGGTTGCTTATGATATTTCTGCAATGATGGAATATAAGAATATGAGCTTGGAGGAGGCCGCCAAGGAGGTTATTCAGAATAAACTAACCGAATCTGGAGGAGAAGGAGGAATAATTGCTATCGATCGTAAAGGTAATATCGCAATGGAATTTAATTCAGCTGGAATGTATCGCGCAGCAATGAACAAAAAGGGAGAGTTAACTATTGGTATCTATAAAGAAAACGAAGGCGTAACTGAAGAAAAATAGTGATCAATTATCGATATGACATTTTAAGCTCCAATAATTTGGAGCTTTTTTTATGCTATAATTAAATAAGAGCAAGTTGGTGTTTATAGTTTAGATGGAAAGTTAAAAGTAACTTTGCCGACTTAAAATTTTAAAGCTTTTATCCTTTTATACTCTACTTATGAAAAGATTTCTACCTATTTGCCTCTTTCTATTTGCTCTTCTTAGCAGCTCTAGTAGCTTCGAACATCGACTTACAAGAGCACAGGTGTATGATACCATTTAAGAAATGCCATCATTTTCTTCTTATCGGGATAATTTTTTATTACCGGAGTGCCAACCAATAAGGCTATTGCAAAGAACAATTCCGATATAAAATATCAGATCAGTTTTAAACAATTGGTCACTAGGGCCACCTTACCTCAAAACTCGTACTTATCTCTAACCAATTCTCAAAAAGCTTTTTGGAAGGTTTACAGTAAATCTAGCCCCTTTTGAAGAGATCAATTTTAATCCCGGAGTAGGATTGGGAAAACCCATTTTCAATAAAAAAGGTGAAATTTTTGGGATTGCTGAATTAAAATTTGAACATGAGTCCAACGGAAGAGAAGGTTTAGAGAGCAGAAGCTGGAATAGAATTACCGGTGCATTTTACACCCCATTAGGAAAACGCATCATTTTGAGCGCAAAAGCTTGGGTGCCTTTCGCTTACAAAGAAAATCATCCAGATATTTTAGATTACGTGGGACTTGGAGAAATTAAGGTAGAACATACTGTAATCAGCAACAGACTTATCGCCGATATTACGGTTAGAAAAGGTTTGGTAGGATGGAAAGGATCTGCTTCTACTCGAATTCTCTATAAACTGTTCAATAATACCGGGAATCAATATTTAATGATGGAATGGTTCGCAGGATATTCTGAAAGTCTGATAGATTATAACAGATACACAAGTATGGTACGTATTGGATATGTTATAAAGTCTAATTATCTAGACCTCTTAAATACAAAATAAAAACTTCTCCCAATTTTAACAAAAACTTACAAAAGTATTAGTTCGGTTTTTCCCGAACTAATACTAATTTTGCATTCTAATAAATTATAAATGCAGAACGAACTGACGGAAAGGAAGAATAAGCTAGTTGAAAGGCTAGGCATATTTTGCGAGAATGAAGATAATATGGCTCCTTTAGAGGCCAGGATTTTCGCTACACTTATTATCACCGGAAAGGGAGGAATCACATTCGAAAAGTTGGTTAAAGACCTGAATGCCAGTAAAAGTACTATCTGCACTCATTTAAATACATTGCAAGCATCTGGAAGAGTAAGCTATTTCACAAAACCTGGTGATAGGAAGCGCTATTTTAATGTAACTCCAAACAGACTTCTTCAAGTAATGAATGAAATGCTGGACAAATGGAATAAGCAGTATGATATACACTCAGAAATTATTGAATATAAAAAAGAAGCGAATAGCCAGAATACTATAGTCGGTGACGAATTTGAACTTCAGTTTCATGAAAAATATCTTTTATTTTTAGAAGAAGTAAGCAATGCTGTTAAAAAGCTAAAGAAAAATATAGCTGAATTATAATCGAACTCCCCCCTTTTACACTTATCAAATAATAAGATCAAAATGAAGAATATTAAAAATTTACTAATTGCAGTTATTGCTTTAATATCTCTGGCCTCCTGCGGAGAAGGACAAGAAGAGAATGCGGCTCAGACTTCGCAACCAATGCCATATCCTGTGTATGAGGTGCCTACTAAAACTGTTACCGGATTTACCTCCTACCCTGCAAGTATAGAAGGAATTGTGAACAGTGAAGTAAGAGCAAAAGTTTCGGGTTATATCACAAAAGTTTTGGTTGATGAAGGTGAAAAGGTTAAAGCTGGACAGTTATTATTTCAGTTGGAAACACAGTCTCTATCTCAGGATGCTGCTGCTGCAAAAGCAAATGTGAATGCTGCACAAGTAGAAGTAGATAAACTAAAGCCTTTAGTAGAAAAGAATATTATAAGTTCTGTGCAACTGGCAACGGCCAAAGCAAAACTTCAGCAGGCACAAAGCGGTTATAATGGGATCATGGCCACCATTGGTTATGCAAATATTAAAAGCCCTGTAGATGGTTATGTGGGTTCTATTCGAAAACGAGAAGGAGCTTTGATAAGTGCTCAAGATCAAGAACCATTAACCACCGTTTCAGATATTAGTAAAGTGTATGCCTATTTCTCCATGAATGAATCAGATTATTTAGATTTTATTCAAAATACAGAGGGAACAACCATTCAAGATAAAATTGAAAATATTCCTGCGGTTCGATTAAAACTTGCTAACGGAAGTCTTTACGAGCAAGAAGGAAAGATTGAAACTATTAACTCGGTAATTAATTCCAATACAGGTTCTATTTCTTTTAGAGCAATATTCGATAATCCATCAAGACTATTAACTAGCGGTAATAGCGCCAGATTGGAAATTCCAAAAATCTATACAGATGTTTTAGTTGTTTCTCAAGAATCTACTTATGACCAACAAGGAAATATTCTATTGTTCAAACTACAGAATAACGATTCTGTAGTATCTACTACTGTAAAAGTAATTGCTGAAGTTGATAATCTGTATGTTATAGAATCTGGAGTAGAAAAAGGTGATAGCGTAGTAGCTAAAGGTGCTGATAAACTGAGGACTGGAACCAGAATTAGCCCACAATCTGTGGCTTTTGATTCTGTAGCCAAACCTTTAGAAAAAATATTTAACTAACCGGAGAACTAAGAAAAGATCATGATTAAAAAATTTATTGAACGTCCGGTTCTCTCAACGGTAATTTCTATAATTATAGTATTATTAGGAATCCTTGGGTTAACAAATCTTCCAATTACTCAATATCCCGATATTGCACCTCCAACAATTTCTGTAAACACAGCCTATCCTGGTGCGAGTGCAGAAACAATTTTAGAAAGTGTAATTGTACCTATAGAGGAACAGATAAATGGGGTTGAGGGAATGACTTATATCACCTCTACTGCTACCAATAATGGTACTGCGTCTATAACGGTTTATTTCGATCAGAATGTAGATCCAGATATTGCTGCTGTGAATGTACAGAATCGTGTTGCCAGAGCCAATCCATTGTTACCAGCAGAAGTGAAGCAAAATGGGGTAACTACTCAAAAGCAGCAAACTAGTGCCTTAATGTTTCTATCATTTTACAGCACTAATCCAGATTATGACGACACCTTTATTCAGAATTATCTCAAAATAAATGTAATTCCAGAAATCCAAAGAGTAAATGGAGTTGGTAATGTAAATGTATTTGGAGGCAAAGATTATGCAATGAGAATATGGTTACAGCCTGATAAGATGAAGGCATATAATCTAATGCCCACAGATGTCACAGCAGCGCTAAGAGAACAGAGTTTAGAAGCTGCAGCGGGCTCTTTAGGTGAAAATAATGGGGAAACTTTTTCTTATGTAATTAAATATGGTGGAAGATTTAAAACAGAAGATCAATATAGCAATATTGTAATTAAAGCTTTAGGTGACGGTCAGTTTTTAAGACTAAAAGACGTTGCAAAAATTGAACTGGACGCACAGTCTTACGATGGAGGCTCTACTACTAATGGATATCCTGCAGTGAATATGGGGATCTTTCAAACGAAGGGTTCTAATGCACAGGAAATTATAATTACGATAAAAGAACAACTTGAACTTATAGAAAAAGACCTTCCAGATGGTATAAAGATCTTTATCCCCTATGATACCAATAACTTTTTGAATGCTTCTATAGAAAAAGTTGTTACCACGTTAATGGAAGCTTTTTTACTGGTATTTCTAGTAGTATTTATATTCCTTCAGGATTTTAGATCTACGCTAATTCCCGCTATTGCAGTTCCTGTATCTATTATTGGGACCTTCTTTTTCTTGAACCTCTTTGGCTATTCCATCAACCTACTTACACTTTTTGCCCTGGTATTAGCCATTGGAATTGTGGTAGATGATGCCATAGTTGTAGTGGAGGCAGTTCACGCCAAAATAGATGAAGGGGCCAATAATGTTAAGAAGGCGACAGTAGATGCCATGCATGATATTTCCGGAGCTATTATATCTATCACCCTAGTAATGGCGGCAGTATTTATTCCGGTAACATTTATTCAAGGTCCAACTGGGGTTTTCTACGAGCAGTTTGGAGTGACTTTGATTATAGCTATCATAATTTCTGCAGTAAATGCATTAACATTAAGTCCTGCTCTTTGCGCATTACTGCTCAAACCACACGATAAGAAACAACAAGGGAAAGAGAAAAAGAACTTCCTCCAACGTTTTTATACCGGATTTAATCGTGGGTTTAATGCTACTATCCACAGATACGGACAATCTCTGGGATTTTTATTCAAACACAAATGGATCACACCCGTAATTCTCTTGCTTGCTGTTGGAGGAATATGGTGGGCATCTTCTACCACACCAACCGGATTTGTACCGGATGAGGATCGTGGTATTATCTTTATGAATGTTGAACTTCCTGCTGGAGCTACAATGGATAGAACCAATGAGGTAAATCAGAAACTTTACGAAAAGATCTCACAACTTCCCGAAGTTAAGGGAGCATCTGTAATTAACGGTAGAAGTTTGATAAGTGGAGCTGGGAGCAATTATGGGCTTGGTTTTATAAGATTAAATGACTGGGATGAGCGTAAGGACGATGACCAGTCTATAAAAGCGGTGACAGGGAAACTGTTTGGAATTGCAGCAACAATTCCAGAAGCAAACATAATTTTCTTCTCACCTCCAAGTATTCCTGGGTTTGGAAATTCATCCGGATTCTCAGTGAACTTATTAGACAGATCTGGATCTAGTTTTGAAGAACTAGACAAGGTAAATCAGGAATTCATTCAGAAGTTAACCGCCAGACCGGAAATACAATATGCACAATCTTCTTTCAATACTCGCTACCCTCAATATGAGATAGAATTGAATGTACCGGTCGCGAAGAAGTTTGGAGTTCCTATTAGTAGTATTTTTTCTACGTTGCAAGGGTATATAGGTGGAGTTTATGCTTCAGACTTTTCCAGGTTTGGGAAACAATATAGGGTATACGTTCAATCTTTACCGGAAGACAGAGCCACTAAGGAAGCATTAAATGAATTGTATGTTAGAACCGAAAGTGGTGAAATGGCACCCATAACTCAGTTTATGACCTTAAAACGAGTTTACGGTCCGCAATCTGTTACGAGGTTCAATTTATTTAACTCAACGACACTTACGGGAGCTGTAAATCCAGGATACAGTTCTGGAGATGCAATTACTGCAATAGAGGAAGTTGCCAAAACCTTACCCAGCAATTACAGTACAGCATATTCAGGATTAACCAGGGAAGAAGTTAGTGCAGGAAATCAAACCACAACTATCTTTATCCTCTCAATTATATTTGTTTATTTCTTACTTGCTGCACAATATGAAAGTTATTTATTACCGCTTTCTGTACTGTTTTCATTACCACTGGGAGTATTTGGTGCTTATTTTTCGACAAAATTTGCCGGATTAGAGAATAACATCTACTTCCAGATCGCTTTGATCATGCTTATAGGTTTACTTGCCAAAAATGCTATCCTAATCGTAGAATTTGCCATACAGCGAAGGAAAAATGGAGAATCCATCGTAGATGCCGCGATCCACGGTGCCAAGGCACGATTAAGACCAATTTTAATGACCTCTTTTGCATTTATTCTGGGATTGATGCCACTGGTGCTTGCAAACGGCGTTGGAGCTGCAGGTAACCGTTCTATTGGTACCGGGGCTGTTGGTGGATTATTAATTGGAACTATCACAGGAGTTTTTGTAATACCAATTTTATTTATCCTATTTCAGTGGTTACAGGAAAAAGTTGGGAAAAAGCCAGAATTAATCGAGAACGAAAATTAAGAACAAGATATTTACTACAATGAAATTACTATATAAATTGAAATTCTTACTCGTTGGCATGCTTACTTTAAGCCTTCAATCTTGTTTTGTAGCTAAAGATTACAACAGAAGTGAAGATGTAATTCCGGATAAAAATCTATTTAGGACAGATGAGCTTTCACAAGATAGCCTAAGTATGGCGGAGATTTCTTGGAAAGAACTTTTTACAGATCCTGTTCTTGATTCCTATATTGAAAAAGGACTTCAAAATAATTTAGATGTACGGATTGCATTACAGCAAATTATTGCTGCAGAAGCCTATGTAAAACAAGGAAAAGCAGGATATTTTCCTACTTTAAATGCAGCTGCAAGAGTAGCACACCAGCAAAATTCAGAAAATTCTCAGATTTTCCAAGGAGCCATTAGTTCCAGTACCATTTATGAGATCGCTGCAACTGCTTCATGGGAAGCAGATATTTGGGGTAAAATAAGAAGTAATTCCAGAGCACTTCAAGCTTCCTATCTACAAAGCATTGCAGCTCATCAAGCCATAAAAACAAGGTTAATCTCAGATATAGCTACAACATATTATAAATTATTAGCTTTAGATAAGCAAAGATTGGTGACCCTGGAAACTATAAACGCTCGTGAAGAAGCCTTAGAAACTACCAAAGCACTCAAAAATGCAGGAAGTTTAACTGAAGTTGGTGTAAAACAAACGGAAGCCCAACTGTATACAGCACAAGCTTTGTTACTGGATATAAAGAACCAAATAAGACTTCAGGAAAATATTTTATCCATATTACTTGGAGAAGCTCCTCAGGCAAAAGAAAGAACATCTCTAAGCGAACAGCAAATAACTTCAGATTTATATATTGGAGTACCGGCAGAATTATTAAAGAATCGTCCAGATCTTAGGGAAGCCGAATATAATTTGATAAACGCTTTCGAGCTTACCAATGTTGCCAGAAGTAACTTTTATCCATCCTTGCAGCTTACAGCTTCAGGAGGTCTTCAGAGTTTAGATGTCGAAAAGCTTTTCGATGTTAATTCGCTTTTTGCCAATTTAGTAGGATCTCTTGCCCAACCTATATTGAATAAACGAAGGATTAGAACGGAATATGAAGTTTCTATGGCCAGACAAGAACAAGCAAAGCTCAATTTTCAATATGCTCTATTAATTGCCGGTAAGGAAGTTTCTGATGCATTATATGCTTACCAGTACTATACTGAAAAAATTGATGTGAAGATTTTGGAATTTGAAGCTTATAATGATGCTACAAGATATTCTGAAGAGTTATTGGACAATGGATTGGTAAATTATTTAGAAGTGATCATTGCAAGACAAAATAGCCTGAATTCTCAACTCAATTTAATAGATGCCCGATATAATCAGTTAGAATCTGTTGTTGAATTGTACCGCGCATTAGGTGGTGGCTGGCAGTAAGAATAATTAGTTGTTGGAATCATTCCCGAGGTTGGTACTTTGGGGATGATTTTTTTTATTTGAATTATTTTCCTTTCTCTTTAATTCAGAATACATTTCTATTGATTCCAATTTTTGTAAGGATTTTTACTGAGTTGAGAATTATAATATCGCAGATCACCAGTTACTTCTTCTCCAAGCCACTTGGGTTTTATAAAAGAATCTCCTTCAGAATTTAGTTCGATCTCCGCCACTACAAGTCCATTATTGTCTCCATAAAATTCATCTATTTCGAAGGTGAATTCTCCAGATTTCACAAAATAACGAGTTTTTTCAATAGTGCCCGGTTCGCATATTTTTAGAAGTTCCAAAGCTTCATCAGCAGAAATTTCTTTTTCCCATTCGAATCTGCTTAATCCGCTTTTCGAAGATTTTCCTTTTATAGTGATAAAGGCAATTTTATTCTGAATACGAATTCTAGTGGTTCTTTCTGGGTGTGAATTTAAATAACCTTGTTTTATTTCCACATTTTTAGAGGAGTCGGTTTTGTATTGTTCGGATCTTACCAAAAATTTTCGTTCAATTTCAATCATAGTTTTGCTATTATCTACTAGCTTGTATTCTCTTTTCTAATTCTTCTAAGGTATTCCAATTCCGTGTGGTGAGTTCTTTGCCAAAAAAACTTTCCAAAACCTCCATTGCTTTGGGAGTTTTAGAAATTGAAAGGTCCAGAATGCTTAATACATTCATAGCCTTATTTTCTAGTATCTGAAATGACTTATCCGGACTTGTCCAGGGTAAATCTATATCAACCCCTATTTCAGTTTTCAAAAAAGTTATATATCGTCTTGAATCTTTTGAAATATCTATTTTTTTGAAAGAATTTCTGTGAATCATTCCAAGTATCGTCTCAGCTTTTCTTACTATAACTGGAATTGGAAATCCAAAATAATTTTCTAGATGTTCCGTAATTACATTTTCAATATTTTTTGATTCGTTAACCGCTGAATCAAAAATAACATTTCCAGAATTCAGAATTGTAACCACATTTGTGAAACCTAAATTTTCCAATTCCCTCCGCAATTCCGCCATTGGCACTTTGTGATGTCCACCTACATTTATTCCTCGTAGAAATGCTAAATATTTTATTTTTAATACTTCCGCTCCCATTTATTCTGAAGCTAATGTTTGAATTTCATCAGATTCAATTAATATTTTAGGATAGCCTTTTTTGGCACAAATATGCATAGCTTCCGCAATAGTTTCGGGGGGTATAGATCTATATTTTTTCAAAGAACCTAACATCAAGGGATTTAGAATCTTGAAGGTTTTAATGCCTAAATTTTCAAAAAACCGCTCTTCATCACGGTCACCAGCAATTAATGAAGGCTGGAAAATATAGGTGTTTGCAATCCCTTGCTCTAATACTTGATGCTGCATTTCTCCTTTTACCTCATTATAAAAAACACTACTATTGGCATCGGCTCCCAAAGCAGAGATCACCAGAAATGTATCAATACCATTTTCTCGACATAATTTTGCGGCAGTAACAGGAATTCCGAAGTCAATCTTTTTATAGGTTTCCTTATCCGGAGTTTTATTTTTAGTTGTACCAATACAGCAGTACACTTCGTTTGCAGTAAAATGCTCTTTGTAATCTTCAAGTTTAAGGAGATCTACTAACTGCTCGTCCAGTTTTTCATGCTTAAACCCAACACTGGATCTGGAAAATAGTTTAACCTTGTCATAAGCTGGATCATTTAATAAATTTTGAAGTAAAAATCCTCCCGTTAAGCCTGTAGCTCCTAAAATAATTGCTGTTTTCATATTTTCAATTTATAAATAAGAAAATGTTCCGTCTCAGTTAAAGTAGACAAAATTATCAACTCAGTAATTTAAAACTTTCCCAACTTTTTTATTCTTAATACTTAAAGATATTGGATTGTTGGATCAGGAAACATAACAAAAAAGCATCTACATTCCTTAAATTTGCAATGTGAAAGAGCAGGCTGGTCTTAGAAAAATTATTCATATAGATATGGATGCGTTTTATGCGTCCGTAGAGCAATTGGATAATCCAGATCTGAGAGGAAAACCGGTAGCCGTTGGAGGAAATTCAATAAGAGGTGTGGTTGCTGCAGCTAGTTATGAAGCTAGGAAATACGGAGTGAAAAGTGCCATGAGTGGTGCAATGGCAGCAAGAAATTGTCCGCAACTCATCTTTGTAAAACCTAGGTTCGATAGATATAAAGAAATCTCAAATCAAATAAGAGCAATCTTTTTAGAATATACAGATCTGGTAGAGCCTCTTTCCTTAGATGAAGCTTATTTGGATGTAACCGAAAACAAAAAAGGGCTCTCAAGTGCTTCGATAATCGCAAAGAAAATTCGGGAGCAGATCAAACTTAAAACGGGTTTAAATGCCTCGGCGGGTATTTCTATAAATAAATTTGTTGCTAAAGTTGCCAGCGATATCAATAAGCCAAACGGACAGAAAACTATTAATCCAGAAGAAGTTGAAGATTTTCTCGAACAATTGCAAATCAGGAAATTTTATGGCGTGGGAAAAGTTACTGCAGAAAAAATGTACAGGCTTGGCATTTTTAAAGGTCTTCAGCTTAAAGAAAAGACGGAAGAATTCTTAACGGAAAATTTTGGCAAGAGTGGGAGCTATTATTATAATGTGGTGCGCGGAATTCATTTAAGCGAAGTAAAACCGAATAGAATTCGTAAAACACTGGGAGCAGAGCGAACTTTTAGAGAGAATATAGCTTCAGAAATATTTATGCTGGAACGCTTAGAAAATATTGCAGAAGAAATAGAACGCAGACTTAAGATGAGCGAAGTTGCAGGTAAAACTGTCACTCTAAAAATAAAATATAGCGATTTTACGCTTCAAACCAGAAGCAAATCTTTAGCCTATTATATAGCCTCTAAAGATATTATTTTAAATACTGCAAAGGAGCTGTTATATCAGGAAAAAATGAAGGATTCTGTGCGGCTTCTGGGCATTACTCTTTCCAATTTAAATACGGAAAAAAAGAAAACAATAGATAAAGTAGAAGCAATTGTGGTGCAGTTAAAATTTGATTTTTAAGAATAAAAAAAACCATTAACTCACAGTTTCATTCATGAGCTAATGGCTTTTTAATCTTATCCTTAGAATTATTCTATTTCAGAAACACGTAAAGTGTTTACCATTCCTTTATTTGCGATTGGCATAGAAGCAAGATTGATCATAAAATCTCCAGTATCTGCATAGCCATTATCACGGGCTATTTTATTGATATCATCTATGGTCTCATCTGTACTTGCAAACTTATCATAGAAAAATGCCTTTACACCCCAAAGTAAACTCAGTTGTGAAAGGATCCGGTGGTTAGAAGTAAAAACTAAAATGTTAGATTCTGGTCTCCAAGCAGATATTTGAAAAGCGGTATACCCACTATTGGTAAGGGTACAAATTGCTTTTGCTTTTATTTCATTTGCCATAATAGCTGCGTGAAAACAAACCGCTTTAGTAATGTATCTATTGGTCCTAACATGTGGTGGATCGTGAGGCACTTTAATAAGTGGAGAATCTTCTACACATTTAATAATCTGCGTCATTTTTTCTATAACCTGCACGGGATATTTCCCTACAGAAGTTTCCCCGCTTAACATTACAGCATCTGCTCCATCCATTACCGAGTTAGCAACATCATTTACCTCTGCCCTTGTAGGCGTAAGGCTAGTGATCATGGTTTCCATCATTTGAGTTGCAATGATCACTGGAATTCTTGCTTTTTTAGCTATTAATACTAATTGCTTCTGAATAAGTGGAACTTCTTGTGCAGGAATTTCTACACCTAGATCACCACGAGCAACCATTAATCCATCACAATAAGCAACTATTTTATCTATATTTTCTACTCCTTCTGGTTTTTCAATTTTAGCAATGATCGGAATTTTATGATCACTGTGTTTTCTGATCAAATCCTGTAGTTCAATTAGGTCTTCTGCATTTCTCACAAAAGAAAGTGCAAACCAATCTACTTCTTGTTCACATGCAAAAATGGCATCTTTTATATCCTTTTTGGTCAATGCCGGCAGAGAGATCTTGGTATTTGGAAGGTTTACCCCTTTTTTAGATTTTAAAGGTCCTCCTTGAATAACCTTTGCAACAACTTCATTTTTGCCATTGGTGCTCACAATTTCGAACATCAATTTACCATCATCTAAAAGAATGCGTTCTCCGGGCTTAACATCTCTAGGAAATTGCTCGTAGTTCATATAAACCCTAGATGCGGTTCCTTTAAACTCTTTTCCGGTAGCAAAAGTGATCTGATCTCCTGGGTTTACAACTACTTCTTCCTTCATCTTTCCAACCCTAAGTTTAGGTCCTTGAAGATCGGCAAGTATGGCTGCAGAATAACCAAATTCTGCATTAAGTTCACGAATCATAATAATTCGCTCCTTTACATCTTCGTAATCTGCGTGAGAAAAATTTACTCTAAAAACATTTACACCCGCATCTAACATATCTTTTAAAACAGATTTTTCACTAGTTGCTGGGCCTAAAGTGGCTACAATTTTCGTTCTTTTATTAGTTGGCATTAGTCTACAATTAAATTGTTTTTTGATCTTAGTTGATTAACATCAACCGTATATGTTGTGATGACTCTTGGAATTTTACCAATCATATTCAATAATTCCTGAATATGATCTTCTTCCAGATCGTCCTCAATTTTTAAGAAATAATCTACTTTATTGAATTCAGGAATTAAATAGGTGATCTGTGGAGATACCTCTTCTTCACTAAAAAGTGAACCCGAGCTTACAACTTTCTTCACGGCCCCTTTGTACTTATTCTTAATTAAATAGAAAGTTCTATGTTTTGCAGCTTGCTTATATGAATAAAGCGGATATAAAGCTTGTACCACACCGTGATTAAAGTCTACGTCGTAAGCGGCACGTTTAAGGCATAATTGTAGATTCCTATTCAATAAAAAAGCCATCTTGAATTCTTCCATGGGACTATGGATGGCCAATAAATGATAATTATCCTCTACATCATCCATCATTAACTTGTGGGATAACATACTTTCAAACTTTAATGCTAAAGATAAAATAAGAATGCAGAAATCTAAGAATTATGCTAGCATTTTTAGAAAATAATTACGAAATCGTTATAGTTAAAACCCAGTGATTTCTAGGAATCTATCTTAGTTTGAAGTGCATAATAGGCTCTTTTTGAAGCTTTTTCTTCTGCCTTTTTTTTAGAGGTTGCTCTAGCTTTGGCAACTACCCTATCATCTATTCTAAGCTTAACTGCAAAGTGTTTAACTTCATCTTTTCCAGAATCGTCATACACTTCATAATTAAATTCTTTCTTAGTTTTTTGGCACCATTCTATGAGTAAGCTTTTATAGCTTATTACTTTTCCTTCCAGCTGTTCTATATCCACATAAGGAATTATTACCCTATCAAAAATGAACTGCTTGCAATATTTATAACCTCGATCCCAGTATATTGCTCCTATAAGAGCCTCAAAAAGATTTCCGTGAATGTTGGCGCCAAATTGTTCTTTAGGAATATTTGTTTGCACATGGGCTATTAGGTCCAGGTCTTTTCCTAATTCATTTAAATGCTTCCTGCTAACTACTTTGGAGCGCATTTTAGTAAGATAGCCCTCATTTCCTCCCGGTACTGTTTTAAATAGGTACGCGGCAATCACAGCGCTTAGCATAGCATCGCCTAAAAATTCTAGGCGTTCAAAATTTATGGCATTTCCATCTTCATCTTTCTGATTCAAGGATCTGTGAGTGAAAGCCTTTTTATAAAAATTGATGTTCTTAGGTTTAAATCCTAAGATCTTTTGCATAGCGATAAAAAAATTCCCGTCTTTAGAAGAACGGGAATTTAATATGTTTCGAATAACACTCATTATAGAAAGTTATTCATGTAATTTTTTAAACAGTACACATGCATTATGACCTCCAAATCCAAATGTGTTGCTCATTACTACATTCACTTCGCGTTTTTGCGCTTTGTTTAAAGTAAGATTCAACTCTGGATCTATATTTTCATCTTGATGTTCATGGTTAATGGTTGGAGGAACAATTCCATACTTCATAGAAAGTATAGAAGAAATAGCTTCAATAGCACCTGCAGCTCCCAAAAGATGACCCGTCATAGATTTGGTAGAATTTATATTAATATTCTTAGCGTGTTCTCCAAAAACTTTAGAGATCGCTTTCAGCTCAGCTACATCCCCTAATGGAGTAGATGTTCCATGAGTATTAATTGCGTCTACATCTTCCGGCTTTAAACCCGCATTCTGTAAACAATTCTCCATAACTGCAATAACTCCAATTCCTTCCGGATGTGGGGCCGTCATGTGGTAAGCATCAGAAGAAAGTCCTCCACCAACAAATTCGGCATAGATCTTTGCTCCACGAGCTTTTGCATGTTCATATTCTTCCAAGACCAAAGCACCTGCTCCTTCTCCTAATACAAATCCATCTCTGGTTGCATCAAAAGGTCTGGAAGCTGTTTCGGGACTTTCATTTCTGGTAGAAAGGGCATGCATTGCATTAAATCCTCCCATCCCGGCTTTTGTTACCGCAGCTTCAGATCCGCCTGAAATAATTACATCGCTATAACCCAAGCGAATGTTATTTAAAGCATCAAACATAGCATTGGCAGCAGAAGCACAAGCTGAAACCGTAGTATAGTTAGGACCCATAAAACCATGACGAATCGAAATATTACCAGGGGCAATATCTGCGATCATCTTTGGAATAAAGAACGGGTTGAATCTAGGAGTGCCGTCACCTTCAGAAAAGTTGATCACTTCATCCTGGAAAGTTTCCAATCCTCCAATTCCTGCTCCCCAAATAACTCCCACTCGATGTTTGTTAACAACGTTAAGGTCTATTCCGGAATCTTTTATGGCTTCATCTGACGCAACAATTGCATATTGCGCAAATCTATCTAGTTTTCTAGCCTCTTTTCGGTCAAAAAAATCAAGAACATTAAAATTTTTGAGCTCACAAGCGAATTTAGTTTTAAACTTTTCAGCATCGAAATAGGTTATGGGCGCACATCCGCTTTTTCCAGCCACCAATGCATCCCAATATTCTTCAACATTGTTACCAATAGGTGTAAGGGCTCCCAAGCCTGTAACTACTACTCGCTTTAACTCCATATAGTACTATTCTTTTTTATTTAGCTTTCTCGATATAAGAAATTGCTTGACCAACTGTAGCAATGTTTTCTGCTTGGTCATCTGGAATCTGGATATCGAATTCTTTTTCAAATTCCATGATCAATTCCACAGTGTCTAATGAATCAGCGCCTAGGTCGTTGGTGAAACTTGCTTCTGTAACAACTTCGTTTTCGTCAACGCCTAATTTGTCAACGATAATCGCTTTTACTCTTGATGCAATGTCTGACATAATATTATATTTTAATTTTGATTAGGTGGCAAAAATAAAAAACTTTATTTTAAAACCGGTTTTTAGTTTGAAAATGTGGAGGTAATTTACGTATTTTTCATTGAAACCCTTTATTTTTACTTTTATTTGTTGTTAAAATTCCCATTTTGAATTCATCCAAACCTACATCTACGAAGAAACTCGTGATTTTTGCTTCCGGCTCCGGAACCAATGCTGAGAATATTATTAAATATTTTCAAAATTCAGGTAAAGCTGAAGTAGTTGCCGTATTTTCGAACAATCGCAATGCAAAAGTATTAAAAAGAGCCCATGACCTCAAGGTAAAAGCCCTTCATTTTGATCGCGAAGCCTTATATGATTCTAATGAAGTACTACACCTTATTAAGGATCTTAAACCAGACCTTATCATTCTTGCCGGTTTCCTTTGGCTGTTCCCTGTGAAGATCCTGCAAAAATTCCCAAACAAAGTCATTAACCTTCACCCGGCTTTGCTCCCAAAGTTTGGAGGCAAGGGCATGTTTGGCGATGCTGTCCATAAAGCAGT
>JBBSVD010000024.1:0-26386 GCA_038233835.1 Flavobacteriales bacterium
AACAGTAACAGAATTCTTTCCAAAGGGAATCGGTTTAAGCTTCAAAAGTAATATTATTTAAATTTTCTTTAGCGGAAGTTAGATAAATGTTTAATTTCGCAGAGAATTTTTGGTTTGATGCTTTCTTCATAAATGAGAAATCACATCAATTAAAAGGGAATTTGGTGAGTTGTACTTCAATATATTTAAATTGAACTTGATAAATCCAAAGCTGTTCCCGCAACTGTAAGTTTAGTTCCGTCCCGATAAATATCGGGAAAATAGGAATGCTTGTTATTATTACTTCTTTATACCACTGTCTTTTTGATGGGAAGGTAAATAACAAGACACGAGCCAGGAGACCTGCCAATATTCGCTAATGTCAAACTTTCGGGTAAAAAGTTTGGTGTAGGATACTACATCTTTTTTCCTGGTAATACTTATTTATCATGCACAAAAAATTATGGATTTGTGGTGCTTTGCTATGCACCGGATTGTTCTATGGACAACAAAAAGAAGTAGATGTAGACACCTTAGAAGAGGTAGTCTTGATCGATTCTAAATTTAAATTGAAACGAGAGAACAGCGGGAAAGTAATTGCCAAGATCTCTGCTAAAGAATTAGAACGAAGTAGCGGCCAAAGTCTACCTGAAGTAATAAATAGGGTAAGCGGGATTGAAATTAATGGAGCTCATAGTACCGATGGAATCAATCTTGGCTACTACATTCGAGGAGGTAGAAATAGGCAAGTTGTTATTATGGTTGATGGCGTGCAGTTGAGCGATCCTTCTTCTATTTCTAATGATTTTGATTTGAGATTACTTCCGCTGGATCAAGTTGCTTCAATAGAGATCATTAAAGGTGCTTCTAGTACTTTGTATGGTTCTGGGGCGGCAACAGCAGTTATAAATATTATCACAAAAGCGCCTAAGGATAAAAAGATAAGTCTTCAATTACAATCTGTTCTAGGCACAAATCAAACCACAAAGGAGAGCGATTATCAGATTGCGCAATTCGATAATTCGGTTGGGGTAAGTGGGAAACTTTCAAAATTTGATTATCAGGTTAATTTCAGCAATCGAGTTTCAGAGAATATGTCTGCTGTAAGTTCTGCAAATGAAAATACCACTTTTGAAGATGATCCTTTTTACAAATACAATGTATACGCTAGGTTGGGTTACATTTTTAGCGACAAATTGAAGTTCTATTTCTACGGAAATTACGATAACTTCAATTCAGCATTTGATGACGCTTTTATGTATACAGATTCTGATAATGTTCTGGAAAGTGAACAATTTAGAACAGGAAGTCATTGGGTAGCCACTTATAAGAACGGAAGTTTTATTTTTAGTGATAGTTATTCAGAATTAAAACGTGAAATTATATCAGACTTTCCCAATAAATATGATAGTAAGGTTTATGCTTTTGACTCTTATAACAAATATGTCTTTAATGAGAAATGGCATACAATTATTGGTTTAAATGGAGTTTTTAGCAGTTTTAATAGCTATAGTATTCCTTTTGGTGAAACTGAATTTGCACAAACGGTAAGTGAGGATGTTGCAGAATTTGATATTATAGATCCCTATGTAAATCTATTATATCTATCTGGAAAAGGTTTTAATTTAAATACCGGAGTTCGATTAAATATCCATAGCGAATACGGTTCTAACCTAGTTTATAATATAAATCCTTCGTATAATTTTAAACTATCAAGTGGAAATTTAAAATTATTGTCCTCATACAGTACTGCATACATTACTCCTTCCTTGTTTCAATTATATGATAGCAACTACGGAAACATGAATTTAGATCCAGAAGAGAGTGCAACTGTAGAAGCAGGCTTAGAATTCACATTAAAAAAAACAAGATTAAGTGCGGTTTATTTTAACAGAAACACTAAAAACTTTATAGATTTTGTTACTATAGACCCAGTAAATTTCATTGCTGAATATCAAAACATTTCAGATAAGTTTAATGCCAGTGGAGCTGAGTTGGAGATGGAATACACTTTAAATGATGCTTTTAATTTGTCTGCTAATTATACATTCACTAAAGCGGAAGACCGATTTGCATTGAGAATTCCAAAAAATAAGATTAATGCTGCTATAAATTATAAATTAGGAAAAAGTTCGGAGATCTCATTGAACTATCAATTTACTGATGATAGAACAGATAAATATTTTGACAATGAAACCTTTGAAAGTGTAGAAGTGAATTTAGGAAGCTATCAAATTCTGGATCTTACTGGAAGTCATAGAATTAATGAATTTGTAAAAGTGTTTGCCGGTGTTAGTAATATAACCAACGAAAAGTATGAAGAGATCTATAGATTCAATACACGAGGTAGGAATATCAAATTCGGACTGGCTTTAAGTTTTTAAGAAATTAATTTTATCAATAAAAAGGGGTTCGAATTTAATCGAACCCCTTTTTAAATTATTATTTTAAAGATTATTTTTCAATTACAGCAGGAAGTTTGTCAATGTACATTCTTTGGTAATTAAGATCTTTCATAGAGCTCTCACCCACAAATTTATAATTGGTGAAATCTGAATTCACACTAATTCTATTTCCTAATATCGCATTTACTGCAGTATTAAGTAATGGATCACTTAGCTCTCCCAAAACTCCAAGGTCTCTAATATTTTCTTTAATCGCTATATCTGGAACTAATCCATTGATATAATCTGAAACTCCTGCAGAATTAACCGATTTTAAAACAAGCGGTTGAATTGCGTAGGTATGAGAAGGGTTAGCGTTCTCTCTTCCAAAATTTGGAGAATCATATAATGTTACAGAAGCTTGGAATTTACCAGTTGTAGTTTCTCCAACTTGCACCACATCTATATAAGGATTCAATCCGTTTATTACCAATTCACTTGCAGATGCAGATCTACTAGTAGTGATTACATAAACTTGACTTAGATTTAAGCTATTGATAAGCTCACCTGTTTTTAATGTTGTGTTGAAGTTATTCAATAATCTTTGTGGAGCTTCACTTTCAAAATATGCTTGGTATTCAGCATTCCAAAATTCCTTCATAAATAATTGACCTGCGAATTGACCAGTTATCATTGACGCTAAATCTGTTGCAGTTCTTACAGAACCCCCACCATTATAACGTAAATCCAAAATTAGATCGGTTACTCCTTCAGTTTTAAACTGTCCAAATGCTGCATTTAACTGAGGATCGTAATCTGCAGTAAAACTATTATACATTAAATAACCAACTTTTTTTCCATTTACATCTAAGGTCTTAGCAATAAATACTGGGTTGGTATTATAATTAGCTATTTTTGTTAAATCGTAAGTTTGATCTTTATTAGTGATATTACTACCTTCTAAAGTTGCGAGTCCTACTGTGAAAGAATCAGCACCAAATAAGGCAGAAAAATTAGAATCTGTTAGTTGTTGACCATCAATTCTGTTGATGATATCTCCTCTTTTAATACCAGAATCTGCGGCAGGTGTATTTGGCAATACATATCTCACATAAGCAAAAATTTCGCTACAATCCGTACAGTAACGTACAAGTCCATAGGAAAGTCCAGAAGTTTTACTTACTCCACTAAATAGATTTTCTAATTCAACATAATCGTCTACAATAAAACTAAATCTATCTTGTGAAGCTACAAGACCGTCGTAAAATAAGTCTTCAGGAGAAGCAAAATTGTCTAAAAAATCATTTTTCTCTGTTTGAGAGGCAAAATAATTATCAGCTAAAACGGGAACATCAGCTTTATATAAGTAAATTTCATTCATCCCACGATAAATAAAATTCTCTACTGTTAGATCTGCACCAGTAGTAGGATTAACTACCTTAGGAGTTTCATCGTCTTGATCTTTGGAACAAGAAACAAAGAAACTTGCAAATAGTAGGGTTAGCAATAAGGTTTTAAATATTTTCATAGCAGTTTTAAATAAATTCGTTAATTAAGATTTTAAAATTAAATATAATTATACAATTATCAAGTAAATGATGTTACAAATAAGCGTTTCAATCGTCTTCTATATAAGAAGGTCATAATCTAATCAACTAAATGAACCATCACACCTTTTTAAGGTTAATAGATCCAGTAAAGGATAAAATGTACCGTTTGGCATTGCGTTTGCTAGTTTCAAAGGAAGCAGCAGAAGATGCAACACAAGAAGTCATTTTAAAAATTTGGAATCTTAATAATAAATTCAAGGACTATGCCAACATCGAAGCTTTTATGATATCCGTTACAAAAAACTATTGTTTGGATCAATTAAAAGCCAAAAGAAATAATGACTCAAGAATACACCATAACAATTTCGATAACAATGAATTAGCAATTGATAAAGGCTTAGAATTAAGAGATGAGTTAGTACAGATCCAAAGAATAGTAGAAATGTTACCCGATCAACAAAAATTAATTTTTCAGCTTCGCGATATAGAAGAATATGATTATACCGAGATAGCTGAAATAACAAAAATGAATGAGCCAGCAATTAGAGTTGCACTATCAAGAGCTAGAAAAAAAATAAAAGTAGAATTAATTAAAACCCATAATTATGGAATTAAATGAGATACAACTTCTACTGAAGAAATATGAGGAAGCTGAAACTTCTTTAATTGAGGAAAGACAATTAAAAGATTATTTCACTTTAGAAGAAGTGCCACAGGAATTGGAGAAATATAAAAGTATTTTTCAATTCGCTGAAAATTCTAAGAATATTAAATTAGAAAGATTTATTTCATTAGATAAAAGAAATTCTGGTAAATATTGGTTTGCCGGAATAGCGGCTACTATTCTTATATTGTTAAGTTTTCTATTCTTCGATATGAGTACTGCTAATAATTTAAAAAGCGAGAACTTAGGAACAATAGAAGACCCTGAACAGGCCTATTTAAAAACAAAGGAGACCTTAAATATGATTGCTGATGTTTTTAATGATGGAAGAGAAGACTTAAAAAATCTAAATGAATTCAATAAGACTAAAAATAAATTTATTAAAGAACAATAAAAATAAATAAACATGAAAAAATCAATCTTACTTATCGCATTAAGTTTAGTTTCATTATTAGGATATTCTCAAAGTTTTGAGAAATACGAAAATATGAAGGAAGTAGACGCAATGATCATGACCAGTAAAATGTTCAAATTATTGGCTAAAGTAGATCTTAGTTCTACAGATCCTGAAGCACAACAATATATTAAACTAATAGAGAATCTAAAGGAAATAAGAATGTTCACAAGTGCAGAACCAGGCGTGAGAGCGCAGATGCAAGCCGATGTGGCTTCTTATTTAAGCAAAGGATCTCTTGAGCAATTAATGCGAGTAAATGAAGATGGTAAGAATATTAAATTCTATTCTAAAGCTGGTAGAAATGATAATTTTGTAAGTGAGCTATTTATGTTCATGGATGGCCAGAAGGATGGAAAACCAATTTCTATGATTTTAAGTATTACGGGAGATATAGATCTTACACAACTTTCTAAATTGGCTACAGATCTTAAAGTTCCGGGAGCCGAAGAATTGAAGAAAGTCAATAAGAAATCTAAAATCTAAATTATGAGCTTATTAAGAATTGCAACCATAATTCTTGTAGCTGCGACTTTTACAGCCTGCGATAACGAACAAAGTTTACAGGAATATTATGTGGATAATCAAGGAGATAAAGAATTTGTTGCAGTTGATGTGCCTACAAGCTTATTTGCAAATACAGCGTCTTTAACTGCCAAGCAGAAATCTACTTTAGAAACGGTAAAAAAGATCAACATAATTGCCATTCCTAAAAAAGAGAAGAACAATTTAAAGATAGATCAGGAAAAAAGTAAGATCACTAAAATCTTAAAAGACGATAAGTATCAACTTTTAATGAAGCTTGGCGGTAATGCTCATAAAATTGAAGTTTATTACACTGGTAATGAGGCGGCGGTGGATGAGATAATTGTTTATGGATTTGACGAAACCAAAGGAGTTGGAATTGCTCGAGTTCTGGGAGATAAAATGAATCCTTCAGATATTCTGCAACTTGTAAGATCTATGGATAAAGGTGAAATAGATATGGAAGGTCTAAATGGGATTACCACTATGCTTACCAGAAATGATATGTAATTAAATTGTATAAATAAAATCCCCTTAAACTTTTAAGGGGATTTTTTAATTATTTAAATTCAGCTAGATCCCAGTATAGTTTTGTGGAGTAATTGCTTTTAGTTCTGTTTTAATCTCATTGGATACTTCCAAGGTCTCAATAAAATTAGCAATACTCTGTTTATTAATCACTGCATTGGTTCTTGTTAAGCCTTTCAACGCCTCATAAGGATTAGGATATCCTTCTCTTCTAAGAATAGTTTGTATGGCTTCAGCTACAACGGCCCAATTATTTTCCAGATCTAATTTTATCTTTTCTTCATTTAATAAAAGTTTGTTTAGTCCTTTTAAAGTAGACTGAAAAGCAATTAGTGTATGTCCTATTGGCACTCCAATATTTCGAAGAACGGTACTATCTGTAAGATCTCGTTGTAATCTGCTTAAAGGTAGTTTAGCCGATAGATGCTCGAAAATTGCATTAGCTATTCCCAAATTTCCTTCGCTATTCTCAAAATCTATAGGGTTTACTTTATGTGGCATTGCAGAAGATCCAACTTCCCCTTTTTTTATTTTTTGCTTAAAGTAATCCATAGAAACATAGGTCCAGAAATCTCGATCTAGATCTATGAAAATGGTATTTATTCTTTTTAACGCATCAAATAAACCAGCCATATGATCGTAATGCTCTATCTGAGTAGTAGGGAATGAGTGATGCAGATCTAATCTCTCTTGCACGAATTCTGAACCAAATTTTCTCCAGTCGATATTTGGATAAGCAACTTTGTGTGCATTGTAATTCCCAGTAGCACCACCAAATTTAGCAGCATTAGGTATTTGCTGAAGCTGCACTATTTGTTCTTTTAGTCTCGTTGTAAAAACTTCCATTTCTTTCCCAAGTCGAGTAGGGGAAGCGGGTTGTCCGTGGGTTCTGGCTAATAAAGGAATATCGGTCCAATCTCTACTTAAATTTTCTAGCTTTTCAATTATTTCATTGAGGCTAGGAATGTACACCTTTGCTATAGCTTCTTTTAAGCTTAATGGTACTGCTGTATTATTTATATCTTGAGAAGTGAGTCCAAAATGAATAAATTCCTTAAAATTGCATAAGGATAGCTCTTCAAATTTATCTTTAATGAAATATTCCACCGCCTTTACATCGTGATTGGTGGTCTTTTCAATTTCCTTAATTGCTAATGCATCTACTTCAGAAAAATTTTTATAAATTTTTCTGAGATCAGGAAAAATAGAATGATCCACTTTTTCTAATTGTGGAAGGGGCAATTCACAAAGTGAGATAAAATATTCAATCTCTACACGAACTCTATATTTAATAAGTGCTTCTTCACTAAAATATGCCGATAATTGTTTAGTTTTCTGGTGATATCTACCGTCTATAGGTGAAATAGCGCTAAGGGGTGTCATTCTGGACTTCTTTTAAAGATTAGGCTTCAAAGATACTCTTTTAACATTTTTTAAAAAGACAGAATTTCGAATATTTTTCTAGATTATATCCTTGTATCCTTATTTACCATTTATAAAGATTCTTCTATCAGCTTTTCTACTAATTCGGGGATTCCCTTTTTAGCTTTTTTACTTATAACAATTGTAAAAGCTCTTGAAAGAGGCGCTGGATTGGGGTCTATAAAATAAACCGGAATTTTAGATTCTACATAATCTAAAAGGGCAGCAGCTGGGAAAACTTGCATAGAAGTACCTACAATAATTACAATATTTGCCTTTTCAATAAGTTGTATCGCTTTTGGGAACATAGGAACTGCTTCTCCAAACCAAACAACATGTGGCCTTAATTGAAAATGATGCTCGCAAAAATCTCCTGGATTAAGATCTTTTCTCCAATCCAATATAAGTTCTTCATCAAAGGTGCTTCTTACCTTTAATAATTCGCCATGAAGATGGGTAACATTAGAGCTACCTGCGCGTTCATGCAGATCATCTATATTTTGGGTTATAATATTTACTTTGAATTTCTTTTCCAAAGCAACTAAGGCTATATGCGCTGCATTTGGATGAACCTTTAAAAGTTGTTTCCTTCGAATATTATAGAAATCTAATACCTTTTTTTGGTTTCGTTCCCAACCTACCGGAGAAGCTACCTCCATAATATCATGACCTTCCCAAAGCCCATTGGAATCGCGAAAAGTTTTTATGCCACTTTCTGCACTTATTCCTGCTCCGGTAAGAACTACTATATTTTGCATGGCATAAGAAATTTATCTTGGATTATTCTGGAATATATATTTAAGATAGCTATAATTTCTAGCACGGAAAAATATAGAAAATGAAAAAACCGATCAAAAATTAATTTTTTGATCGGTTTTAGTAGCGAGAACGAGATTTGAACTCGTGACCTCTGGGTTATGAATCCAACGCTCTAACCAACTGAGCTACCTCGCCAAAATTTGTATTCAATTGCAAACAAATCATTTAGAAGAAATCCTAAATATAATGGGCACTTCGGCATAAAAGTTTGCGGCTGCAAATATAAAAACTATTTGTCTTGAGTCAAACATTATTTCATGAAATATTTAATTTGTTTTCTTTCAAGGTTAGCAATTAATATTTATATTGCCCGAAATCTAATAAATACAGCATGGAAGATAAAGTTAAGTACGAAATGGAATTTCCAATACAGGCTTCCCCTTCGTTATTATATCAATATATTTCAACGCCTTCTGGTCTTAGCGAGTGGTATGCAGACAATGTTAATTCGCGTGGAGAACTATTTACCTTCATTTGGAATGAATCTGAAGAAAAAGCCAAACTGCTAAGCAAAAAGAATGGTGAGCGCATCAAATTTAGATGGATTGAAGATGAAGACACTTCGTATTTCTTCGAAATAAGAATTCAGGTAGACGAGATTACCAAAGATGTATCCATAATGATCACCGATTTTGCAGATGATGATGAGATTGAAGAAGGAAAAATGCTTTGGGAAAATATGATTTCAGACTTAAAACAGATTTTAGGTTCTGCTTAATTTCTACATTATAAATAGTACCTTTGCCCCGTTTTATAACTAATTCGGGGTTTTTTTATGGTTAATATCAATGGTAATTTAGTAGAGAATAGCAATGCAACAATTTCAGTTTCAAATAGGGGATTGGCCTATGGGGATTCTTTATTCGAAACTATACGTGTTATTAATGGTAAGATCATTTTTTGGGAAGACCATTACTTCAGATTAATGTCTTCTATGCGAATTATGCGCATGGAGATCCCTGCTAATTTTTCTCCGGAATTTCTTGAACAAACAATACTAGAATTAGTGAAAGCGAATGAGCTCATCAATTCTCCGTCACGAATTAAATTCACCGTCTTTAGAACTGCTGGTGGGTATTACAGGCCGGATAGCCTAGAAATTGAATATATTATAACTTCTGAAAAACTTCAAGATTCTTTCTATTTGTTGAATTCTGAAGCTTATGAAGTAGAATTATTTAAGGATCACTATATAACCAGTGGACTACTTTCCACAATTAAATCCAATAACAGAGCAATTAATGTGTTGGGAAGTATCTTTGCAAAGGAAAATGAATATGCTAATTGCCTACTAATTAATGAAAATAAGCAAGTAGTAGAAGCATTGAATGGGAATATTTTTCTTGTGAATGGAAATAAAATAAAAACTCCCTCCTTAAAAGATGGTGCTTTGAATGGAATTACCAGAAAACAAATTCTTTCTATAGTGGGAACTATGCCAAATCTTGAAATTGAAGAGACCAGTATTTCTCCATTCGAATTACAGAAGGCAGATGAGTTATTTATTTCTAATGTAATTGTTGGAGTTCAACCCATTACAAAGTATAGGAAAAAGGAATTTGCAAATAGTGTGGCTAAGGAAGTGCTAACTAAACTGAATGTAAAAGGAAAACTAGGTTAGTTGTAAGTGGGGTTTTCTGGTGCGTTAGACCATAACATATAGTTTCCTCCAAGCTC
Source organism: Flavobacteriales bacterium (assembly GCA_038233835.1). Lineage (GTDB taxonomy): Bacteria > Bacteroidota > Bacteroidia > Flavobacteriales > Flavobacteriaceae > Gillisia. The sequence goes on from JBBSVD010000024.1 coordinate 10,003, forward strand.
TATCATTTTATCCTTCCAGAAGGATCTGTATGGTCTTTCAATGATATCTTTTGAATCTTGATGGGAAGTGATGATCCAAGAATTGGAATTAAGCTCTTCATTAAGCTGCTCTGCATCCCAACCGGAATATCCTAAAAAAAAGCGAATCTCTTTTTCAGAAATAAGGTTGTTTAGGATAAGCTCTTTTACTGCTTCAAAATTACCTCCCCAATAAATACCATTTGCTATCTCTATACTTTCTGGAATGAGGTCTGGAATTTTATGAATGAAATATAAATTATCCTGTTCTACGGGTCCCCCATTATAGATTTTGAAACCTTTCTTAAGTTCAGGAATTAAATCGTTCAAAGTAAAGTCTAAGATTTTATTTAAAATAAAACCAATCGAGCCAGACTCGGAATGTTCGGCAAGAAGCACCACAGATCGATTAAAAGATGTATCCCCAACAATTGTTGGTTCTGCAACTAATAGAAGACCTTTTGCTGGTTTTAACGAGATCATAAATACAATCTTTTTATTAAAGCTAAAGATTAAATTAACAATTTCAAATAATTTTTATACTAATTTCAAAAAAAAACTCTCCCGAAGGAGAGTTTTATCATTTACTACATAAAACTAAACTAGTTTACAGCTTTTTGCAAATCTGCTCCAGCTTTAAATTTTACTACATTTTTAGCAGCAATTTTGATAGTTTTTCCTGTTTGTGGGTTTCTTCCTTCACGAGCAGCTCTTTTAGAAACTGACCATGAACCAAATCCAACTAAAGAAACACGGTCTCCTTTTTTAAGAGATCCTTCAACATTTCCTAAGAAAGACTCTAATGCTTTTTTAGCTGCTGCTTTAGAAATTCCAGCATGTTCAGCCATTGAATCGATTAAATCTGTTTTGTTCATAATTTCAATTTTAAATTAATTGTTGGTTAAACGTTTTTGTTAATCTGCATTACAAATTTATGTGGATTTACTTGCCATGCAAGTAATATCAAGGGAAATACGGGTTTTTGTTAATAACTTCAGTTTATTGTTAATAAATATAGCAATATTTTTTAATATTCCACCATTTCAACGTACATAAGGCTTTAGAGAACTTTTGCATCATTTTCAAATTGATAGCCATTTAATAGATCTTTGGTTTTCATTTTTCTTTTTCCTGGGAGTTGAATTTCTTTAATTAAAAGATAGCCATCTTTTACCATAACCTTAAGTAAATTATCCTCTAAAATAATATTTCCATGCTTGTCAGAATGAGCTTCCTTGATCATGGCTACATCATAAATTTTTGCATTTAATTCTGTATCCCCATTCTTTATGATCGTCCAAGCAGCAGGATAAGGGTTCAAGCCTCGAATATGATTGTAAATAGAATATATTCCCTTAGACCAGTCTATCCTGGTATTTTCCTTTGTCAATTTTGGTGCTTCCTTTAATAGAGTACTATTTGATTGTGGAATAGTATCAGTCGTACCAGCTTTTATTAGATCTAGCGTTTCTACAACTAGATCTGCACCAATTATCATTAATCTATCATGAAGGCTACCTACAGTTTCATCAGCTTCAATTGCAGTTTCTTTTTGAAGGATCATAGCACCGGTGTCTATTTTTTCATCAATAAAGAATGTAGAAACGCCAGTTATTTTCTCCCCATTAATAACTGCCCAATTTATTGGGGCGGCACCTCTATATTGCGGCAATAAGGAAGCATGTAAGTTAAAAGTTCCATATTCTGGTAATTGCCATACTACTTTTGGAAGCATCCTAAAAGCTACAACCACCTGTAAATTTGGTTGCCATTGTTTTAATTCCTCTAAAAATTCATCCGATTTTAAACTTGTAGGTTGTAAGATTGGTAAGTTTTGGGATATGGCATATTCCTTTACCGCACTTTGATTTAATTTTCTACCTCTACCTGCTGGCCTATCTGGAGCAGTTATAACTCCAACCACCTTATATTTTGATTCTATTATATTTTTAAGCGTTGTCACCGCAAAATCTGGTGTGCCCATAAACACGATCCTTAAATCTCTCATTTAGTCTTTAATTTATATGTATTGGTAGCATTAACTGTAATTAGTTCCTTTTGCAACATCAAATCTATAACCTTTAAAATTGCTTTTTCCTGATAGGGAAGTTTTGCAATTATCGTTCTGGAATTTTCCTCTTGTATAGCCAATAAATCAACTATTTCGTTATAAATAGTATTAATTAATTTCTTTTTTAAATATTTTTCCTTTGGCATGCAGACAGAACAAATTCCGCAGACATCTGAATTATCTTCTCCAAAATATGAAAGTATTTGCCTGCTTCTACATATTTTATCATTTTGTACATAGGCAATCATAGCTTCTATCTTTTTGGTCTTGTTAATGGCCTGATCCTTTAAATAGGTAGAATATGGATAGATACTATTTTCATCTTCTCTGGGAATTAGAAAGGTGATCGAAGCATCATTTTCCTGATGTTCAAAATTAATTATTTTATCTTTTTTTAAATTCTGTAAAATAGAAAGTGCCTCCTTTTCATTAGTTCCGGCCTTTTTACAAACAGCAGGTAAATTTATTTGAATCTGATTCTCGAAAATACCACCATAGGTTCTGAGAATCGCTTTTATAACGGGATCGAATTTTGGATTTTCTTCTAAGTAATAGAACAATTGTTTATTAGAAATAATGAATTGTAGATTCGTGGCTTTTTGAAATTGCTGAGATAATTTAAGGACACTTATTTTATCTAATAATTGTAGCGTGTTATAAGTCTTTAGATTGTTAAGCTGATAATGCTGACAGAAACCTGCGAAATTAAAATCATGAACTGTGTTCAATCCTTCGCCGAATGCAACTTGGAAATAGGAGGTAAGCTTCTTATAAATAAGGATGGTGTATGGCAGATCAGGAAGACATGCTATAAACTGATTTTTTAAAACAGGGATATCGCTTTCATTAGTTAAGATAGTTGCCACAGATGGCTTTCCGTCTCTTCCTGCTCTTCCTGCTTCCTGAAAATAACTTTCTATGCTCTCTGGTAGATTTAAATGAATTACCTGCCTAACATTGGGTTTATCGATTCCCATTCCAAAGGCATTGGTGGCAACCATGATCTTTACATCTTCCTTTAGCCATGCATTTAATTTTTTAGTTTTTTCTTTTGAAGAAAGTCCTCCATGAAATGAGGTAGAAGAATATCCATGTAGATTTAGATGATTGCTAATCTCTGAAGTTGCATTTCTACTTCTAACATAAATTATTGCCGACTCTTCAGTATCCTTCAACAACTGCCGAAGTCTATAGTTCTTATCTTCAGTGGTTGCAACGCTAAATCTAATATTGCTGCGTTCTAAGGAATTCTTAAAGATCTTAGGATCTTCTAATTCCAATTGAACCGAAATATCCTCAATCACTTTCATTGTAGCAGTAGCAGTTAGTGCCATGATTGGAATTCCAGGATGAAGTGTTCTTAAGGTAGAAACGTTTAAATATGCGGGTCTAAAGTCATGTCCCCATTGTGAGATACAGTGGGCTTCATCTATAGCAATTAAATTTACAGGCATTAATTTTATACGCACTTTAACCAAGTCTTGCTGAAGACGTTCTGGAGAGAGATATAAGAATTTATAATCTCCATAAATGCAGTTGTCTAATAAGGTGTCCAATTCCTGATTGGAAATGCCACCGGTAATAGCCATTGCTTTTATACCCTTAGCTTTTAATGCACTCACTTGATCTTCAATTAGAGCCACTAATGGAGAAATAATTATACAGATTCCCTCTTTTTGCAAAGCTGGGATTTGAAAACATAGCGATTTCCCACCACCTGTAGGTAAGAGAGCAATAATATCGCAGTTATCTTCTGCTGCTATTATTATTTCCTCTTGTAAAGGTTTAAAGGAATTGAATCCCCAATATTTCTGTAATATAGTTTTGGCTTTCTGCAATTTTAGACATCCAAAGTATTTATTATAAAGCAACTTCTATTTTCTACCGTACCCGTTGGTACTTCAATAGGAGTATACCCATAGGTAATATACGCTTTTTTCAAATATTCATAAATTTCCTTAGCCTGTTCAAAAGATTCGTATCGCTCGTTATCGCTTATGTAGATCTCTTTCCAGGGTGGTAAAAGAAAAATGTAATCATATTTATGTACTTCACATGCCGCTATAAACATTTGTGGATAGGTAGTTCCAAAATAATCCATATAAGCTACTACATCGGGTATTCCTCTATCCAGAAATATTAATTCCTTAGAAAATTTAACCGCGTGTTTATGCTGTGCAACCCTAGCTTCCAATAACTTCTCACTAAAAAGTAGAGGCTTTTCTAAAAACAGTTGTTCTATTCCTTGATTTTGAGCTTCTAAGGTTATTTGCCTGGATATTTCATGCAAGCAAAAATGACCTTGAACTTCAAGGTTTTTTATAATAGAAGATTTTCCGGTACCGGGGCCTCCGGTAATAACAATTTTTTTACTTTGCACGAAGCAAATTTCGGTATTTGTAATCGATTAAAAAAATGAATCATTACTCGTATATTTGCAAAGGAAGGAATGCAATTAATTATGGAAAAGGAGAGTAACCCCGAAGAATTTTACGACAAATTGAGATTGCAGTTGGAAGAAACAAATTCTTGGCCCTCAGAGTATTTATATAAATTTATTGTACTTACCAATGTAAAAAAGATCGAGCAGATCCATTTTATTTTTAATGATCTTGGTGCAGTTATTACTACCAAGAAATCTAAGAATGGAAAATATACCAGCGTTTCAATAAACGTTAGAATGGCAGATCCAGATGCAGTAATTGCAAAATATAAGCAAGTAGGGGAAGAAGTAGAAGGCGTAATTTCATTATAAAACCTTTTTACGGTCAATTCAACCATTTTAATATAATGTAGAATAGGGCAGTTAAATAATATTTAGTATTTTGCAATCGGTATTTTTTCTTACCGATTTAGTTATCACCAATAAATTTCAATTTTGACGTACGAATTAGAATATAACTCTGAAAGGAGCAAGTTGATCATTCCAGAATATGGTCGGCATTTACAGAAAATGGTGGAGCATGCTGTTGCCATTGAAGATGAAGCAGAACGCAACAAAGTGGCAAAATCTATCATTGCTGTAATGGGAAACATGAATCCTCATTTGAGGGATGTGCCTGATTTTCAACATAAATTATGGGATCAATTATTTATAATAAGTGATTTTAAACTGGACGTGGATTCGCCATTCCCAAAACCTTCTCGTGAGCTTTTAGAGGAACATCCAGAACCTATGACTTATCCTCAAAACTTCCCTAAATATCGTTTCTACGGAAATAATATTAAGAGAATGATAGATGAAGCGGTTAAATGGGAAAAAGGAGACCTTAGAGATGCTTTGGAATATACCATTGCAAACCACATGAAAAAGTCCTATTTAAATTGGAACCGAGAATCTGTGGATGATGATGTTATCTATAATCATCTCAAAGAATTAAGCGGAGGAGAGATCAATCTAAAAAATAGCGAAGAAGATCTTAGTGAAGCTGCCAATTTGCTTAGAGGAAATAAAAAATATAGTAACACTCCGAAAAAGACTACGAATAGAAATCCTCGCGGACGTAAACGCTATTAAAATTTAAAACTTTATGGGTACTTTTCAAATTGAAGGAGGGCATTCCTTAAGTGGAAGCATTCAGCCTCAAGGCGCGAAAAATGAAGCGCTTCAAATACTTTGTGCGGTTCTATTAACTTCAGAAAAAGTTATAATCAATAATATTCCAGATATTATTGATGTAAACAAACTTATCAAGCTTCTAGAAAATTTAGGAGTAAAGATTGAAAAATTAGGTAAAGGAATTTTTAGTTTTCAAAGTGATGAGATAGATCTGGCATATTTAGAGAGTAATGCCTTTAAACAAGAGGGAAGCGGACTGCGCGGTTCTATTATGATAGTTGGACCAATGTTAGGAAGATTTGGCAAAGGATATATTCCAAGACCAGGTGGAGATAAGATTGGAAGAAGACGTTTAGATACACATTTTGAAGGTTTCATTAAACTTGGAGCTACTTTTAGATACAATAAGGAAGAACGTTTTTATGGAGTGGAAGCTCCAAATGGTTTAACCGGAGATTATATGTTATTGGAGGAAGCTTCAGTTACAGGTACTGCCAATATCTTAATGGCTGCAGTTTGCGCAAAAGGAAAAACCACCATATATAATGCGGCTTGTGAGCCATATCTTCAGCAATTGTGTAAAATGCTGAATTCTATGGGTGCCAAGATTGAAGGAGTAGGATCTAATCTATTAACCATCGAAGGAGTAGAAAGTTTCACAGGTTGTGAGCATACTGTTTTACCAGATATGATAGAGATAGGATCTTGGATAGGCTTAGCTGCAATGACTAAAAGTGAGATCACAATTAAAAATGTGAGTTGGGAAAATTTAGGACTTATCCCTAATACTTTTAGAAAATTGGGAATTACTATTGAGAAAAGAGGAGACGATATATTTGTTCCTGCTCATAAAGATGGTTACGAAATTCAGAATTTTATTGATGGTTCAATCATGAACATTAGCGATGCTCCTTGGCCAGGATTTACTCCCGATCTACTTAGCATCCTATTGGTTGTAGCAACTCAAGCAAGAGGGAGTGTGCTAATTCATCAAAAAATGTTTGAAAGTAGATTGTTCTTTGTAGATAAATTAATAGATATGGGAGCTAAGATCATTCTTTGTGATCCGCATAGAGCAACTGTAATTGGCCATGATTTTAAATCTAGTTTAAGAGCAACAACAATGACTTCTCCAGATATTAGAGCAGGAGTTTCCTTATTAATTGCTGCAATGTCTGCAGATGGAACTTCTACCATACATAATATTGAACAGATAGATCGCGGGTATGAAAATATAGATGAAAGGCTTCGTGCAATTGGAGCTAAGATCACCCGTTTAGAATAAAAGATAAAATGCAAGAAATAAAAAACCCGAGTAATTTAAATACCCGGGTTTTTTTATATTTCAAAAGAATAGATTAAGTTTTGGTTTGAAAGGTTTTTTCATGATAACCAAACAGATTTTGATCTTTTATCATACTCGCGGTGCGTTCTGGTAACATGTTTTCCCATCCAGATTTTCCATCATTGATCATTTGTAATATTTCTCGAGAGAACACATCTAAGATGTCTGGATTATATCCTTCTATATCTACAACTTTTCCATTGTACTTAAAGAACTTGAATAGTTCCTTCATACGTGGATGTACTTTTAAATTCTCACTATTTATGATCTCTCCGGTTTCTGGATCTTTTAATGGATATAGATAAACCTTAAGATCTTTAAAGAAAAGTTTCCCGAAGGCTTCCAAAATTCCACCACTTAAATGGCGGTAATATTTCTCATCAAAAATATCTACAAGATTGTTCACACCCATTGCGAGTCCCATTCTTTCCTTTGTATATCTGGAGAAGTATTCCACAACTTTATAATACTCCTGGAAATTTGAGATCATTACAGTTTGTCCTAATGAACATAACAGTTCTGCACGATCCATAAAATCTCTTTCATCTATTTCACCTTCAGCGCGTAGGTTAGAAAGTGTGATCTCAAAGATAACTTCTGTGTTCTCTTCATCAACTTTATTCTCCTGTATAAAAAGTTCTAAAGACCTTTTATACATATCCATATTTACTTTTGTAACAGGCCTAAAACTTCCTCTTAATGCTAGAATATTCTTTTTGTAGAGGATCTTTGCGGGAAGTATATTATTTCCATCTGGTGAAAACATCACAGCATCTGTCATGTTGTTCTTCACCAATTGTAAACTCATTAATCTATTATCTACCTTTTCAAATCTAGGTCCAGAAAAATTAATAGTGTCAATTTCTATTTGATCTTTATCTATATGATCATATAGATAGCGTAATAATTTTTTAGGATTGTCATACTTATAGTATGCCCCGTAAATTAAATTAACCCCTAAAATCCCTAAAGTGTTTTGCTGAAGTCTAGCATCGTTTTCATGAAACCTTATATGCAAACTAATTTCGTTATAGGCTTCGTTTGGATCCACCTGATAACGAATTCCAACCCAACCATGACCTTTATATTTTTTCGCAAAATCTATAGTTGCTACCGTATTTGCATAACTAAAGAATAATTTATTAGGATGTTTCTCTCTGGAGATACGCTCTTCAATTAAATTGATCTCATAAGAAAGCATCTTTTTTAATCGAGCTTCAGTTACATAACGCTTATCATCTTCTACACCATATATGGCATCACTAAAATCTTTATCGTATGCGCTCATTGCCTTTGCAATAGTGCCGGAAGCACCTCCGGCTCTAAAAAAGTTCCTTACGGTTTCTTGACCTGCTCCTATTTCGGCAAACGTTCCGTAAATATTTTCGTTCAAATTTATACGTAAAGCTTTGCTCTTAATTGAAGGAACGTTTTCAAATTCGCGATCCCCCATAATGGTAATGGGCATAGTATTATCTTTTTAAAAAAAGGGTTACTATTAGCAAAGGTACTAAAACAGAATCCTGCACAAAAAAAATATACTTACTTTTGTCATAAATTAATAGGCTTGGAAGTAACATTTTTAGGTACAGGAACTTCTCAGGGAATCCCTGTAATTGGCAGCAAACATCCTGTTTGTTTAAGTAGCAATCCAAAAGATAAGCGTTTAAGAGTCTCTGCTCTAGTAAAATGGGACGATTTTATTATTCTAATAGACTGCGGTCCAGATTTTAGAGCGCAAATGTTAGCGAATGATGTTTCTAAAGTAGATGCAATATTATTTACTCATGAGCATAACGATCATACTGCAGGTTTAGATGATATAAGACCTTTTTTCTTTAAACAAGGGGATATTCCTGTCTTTGCTCACCAAAGGGTGATCATATCTCTTGCGAAGCGATTTGAATATATTATTGACAATAAAAATAAATATCCAGGAGCTCCAAGTGTTCAAGTAAATGAAATTGAAAATAAATCATTTTTTTTCAAAAAACACGCTATTGTACCTATAAATGCAATGCATAATAGGTTACAGGTTTTTGGATTTAGGTTGAAGGATTTTGCATATTTAACCGATGTTAAAACCATAGAACCAGAAGAATCTGAAAAATTAAAAGGAGTAAAGGTCCTTGTAATAAATGCCTTAAGGCATGAATCTCATCACTCTCATTTCAATTTGGAAGATGCCCTTGCATTTATTAAAGAAATTAGTCCCGAAAAAGCATATTTAACTCATATTAGTCATCACCTAGGATTTCATGATGAGATCCAAAAAAGCTTACCAAAAAATGTATTTTTGGCTTTCGATAATTTAAAAATTACAATTTAATGCGAAGTAAAATAATTACCTATTTGTTGATTTTCATGTTTCTGTTTACAATTTTCATTTATGTGAATGACAAGAAAATACTTGATGCTAAGGAAGCGAAAATCGAAAAATTTCAGGAAAATCTGAAAGCTTTACAATTGGAAAATGAGCAGCTTAGAAGTGAAAATCTCAATTTAAATTATTTTTCATTAGCTGAAAATGAAGAAGCAATTTCTTATTTCGAACGATCTGGAATAGACTCAAAAGAGTTGGCTCAAGCGATAGAAGATGAAATTATTGGAAGAAATAAGGCAGATGTAGATAATGATCTAGTTCCTTTTGTTGGTATGGAAGGAGTAATGCGCATTAATAAAGTTAAGATCTTAAATCATAAATGGATCATCGCCGATTTTACCGACGGAACTTATTGGGGAGAAATTTTAATTTCTTACCAATTAGATGAGGATAAAAATTTAGTATTGGATACGGAGCAATCATTCCTGTATCCTCAAGATTAGATCCTTTTAAGTAGCCAACTCTTAAGTTCTTGAAAATTTTGTGGTGCAACGCCATGACCCACAGGAAATTCTGAATAAGAATGTTCAATTTTTAATTCCTTAAGTTTTTCTGGAGCTTTTTTAGCCCAAGTTGCAGGAATCACTTGATCCTGACTTCCGTGAGATGCATATATGGAAAGTTTGGAGAAATTATTCTTTTCATATCCAGGTTTAAGAATATCGGTATTAATATAGCCACTTAGTGCGATAACATTTTTAATTTTTTCTGGATAACTCAGTGCTACTGCGTAGCTTAATATTGTTCCTTGGCTAAATCCTAATAAAGTTAAGTTATCCTTATCTACCGGATAATTGGCAACCACTTCATCTATAAATTTTGAAATAGCTTCTCTAGATTCTATAGCTTGCTCATTATCACTGAATTTTCCTTGAACCGAATCAAAATTAATAGCATACCATGCATTTCCATAAGGTTGGAGAGGATAAGGTGCTTTGGCTGAAATGATCAATAATTCCTGAGGTAATTCCCTTGCAAATGAGAAAAGATCATTCTCGTCACTTCCATAACCGTGTAACATGATCAATGTGGAAGCATTTCCAGTAGTTAGTGATGAAGGCCTGATTAAGTGGGTTAAAGAAAGCGGTATTGTTGTCATGTTAATTTACTGTGCTAAACCATTTTTGAAATTGAACTCCTAAAAGAGGTACTTCTTTTTGTTCGCCTTGAATTGCAGTAATTAAACCGTATCCCCAAAGTATAATAATGAAGATCAAAAAGGAATAATAAATCATTTGATTATCAAAAAAATTTACAAAAATACTTACAAAAGCTCCTAAAAGAAAATAGGTAATGTGAATTCCCAAAGCTTGTCTAATATGAAAACTAGCAAATGTATTTTTAGTATCGTTATTCATGAAATAGGCTATTATAGTTCCAATAATGGTTAAATAGGCAATGATGGCTGCGTTTTTACCATTTTCTGAAGTTGTGTCCATGATATATAATTTTAAATGATTGATATTTTGCAAAAATATAGAATAAACTAATCTTCAGAAATTACCGATATGTTATTATTGATTATGCCATATACTTTCCCTTTTAACTCCAAATTTAGGAACATACAGTTCTTTGAACTTGAAATTATTTTTTCCTTAGAAAATGTGCTTTTATGATCTGGATCGAACAGTGTTAAGTTAGCCTTACTACCTTCTTCCAGTTTAACATCAGTAATTCCAAAACGATGCCTTCCTTTAGTTAGTAGCTCTATGGCTTCTTCGGTATTAAATAGCGTAGATAATGCACCAAAAGCAGATTCTAAACCAATTGTGCCGAACAGTGCATGTTCAAATTCTACTTTTTTATGTTCCAGATCTATTGGTGTATGATCTGAAGTTATAAAGTCTATAGTATCATCTTGGATTCCTTTAATAAGAGCTTGAATATCCTTTTTAGTTCTTAATGGAGGTAGTACCTTATATCTGGTATCAAATTCAGAGAGTTCATTATCTGTAAACATTAAGTTATGGATAGCTACGCTACAAGTTACATCCAATCCTTTTTTCTTAGCGTCCCTAATAAGCTTAACTGCTTTTTCTGTAGAAATTGTAGGTATGTGCAATTTTCCGCCAGTATATTCTAATATATAAAGATCTCTAATAATCTGTAATTCCTCTGCCAAAGCCGGAATTCCATTTAAACCTAAAGAGGTGCTATTTTCATGCTCATTCACTAAGCCATGACCTGCAATTCGATCGTCCTGAGGAAAGGATTGAACCAATCCTCCGAAATTTTGAGCATAAAGTAAGGCAAGCTTCAATAAATTTGGATGAGAAATGGCTTTTTTATAATCTCCAAAGGCAATTGCTCCAGCTTGGTGCATATCATATAATTCTGCAAGATCTTTCCCTTCAGATCCATTAGTAAGTGCACCTATAGTAAATAGTTCAACCGCATTTCCTTGTGCTTTAGATAGCACAGAGGTAATAGAGCCGTTGTTGTCTATAACTGGATTGGTATTTGGGTTTAAAGCAATTTGTGTGAAGCCACTTGTAGCAGCAGTTTTCAGCCCGTTTTTAATGGTTTCACGTTCTTCAAAACCAGGTTCTCCAAAACTCACACTACTATCGAACCAGCCTTTTGATACATAAAGATTTTTAAGTTTAATCTCTTTAAATTCTTTTATAGGTTTTATAGAAGCGGCTATTTTTATTATTATGCCTTCTTCAATTAAAATATCTACCTTTTTATTATGGTATTTAGTTTCGGGATCAATTATTCTGGCAGCTTTAAGAAGTACCTTCATTTAAAATATTTTAAGAGTAGTGTTTCTATAAGTAAAAATAACAGTGCAAAAGTAACAAACCATTTCCAAAAAGTATTCTTTTCGGCTTGATTGCCTTCAGAATTAAAAAAATCATCTAGATCCTCAATAATCTGGACATTTTTCATCTCGGATATATCTAAATATTCCATATTACTTTCAGCTCTATTCACATTATAGCTTAAACCATAATTTGTTGTTTCGTCTACACTTACCGTGTAGTTCCCTGCCAAGTCTGGTAGTTCTAATGTGGTTATTTCAACCTTATTCTCATAGTTTCGTTGCTGTGGAATAAAACTAAAACCTTCAGAATTAATTTTTACAATCTCATCATTTTTTACTGATAGGGGAAGGCTCAATTTATTCTCGATTCCTAAATTGTGATACAATAGGGGAGGCTGCATATAGGAAAGTGCCATTTTATAAAAAGTAGGTACAACCAATGGCGATTGGATGAAATTTGAATTTTTAAGATTTAAAGCTGCTGTAAATAAATAGGTGTTTTTAGATTGAATCAAAAAAGGACTATTATCTTCAAAGGCTAAGATGGAATTAGAATTAGCATTTATAGAATAGCTGTTCTGAACTTTGGGATATTCAAAATTCTGAACTTGTTTCTCAAATACGCCTTTATATAATGGATGCTGAAATTTTATATTTGTGATGAATTTTTCTTGAGTTGTCATGGAATCTATTCCAGAAATTTGTAAATTTTTAATAAGTGATTTATAGGCAGGTCCAATTTCGGTTTGTGAAGGAATCAGGATAATTGTTTTATTTTCTGAATCTAATTTTAAAAGTGTAGAACTTAAAACATTCGAAATTTCTTGCAGTTCATTAATTATAATAACCTCGGCTTCATTTAGTTGTGTATAATTTATTGCTTCAACCAACATGCTATTATAATCAAATTCGGCCGAATTATAAATGCGATCTAAGAAATTAGATTTTTCTTGATTAATGCTGCAAACTTTAATAGGAGCTATTTTGTTTAAAGAAAAGTATAGCCTGTTATCATAAGCCAAACTATTATCTTCAATTAAAATTTTTCCTTCCTGAATCTCTTGTTCATTTATAGGGAAACTCAATTTTGTAGAGGCATTTGTTTCTAGGGTAACACTTGATTTTCCTAAGAGCACTTCATCATTATAAACAGATACTGGAGTTGTTTGAGGTTCAGTTCCCTTATTGCTTATTTCTACTTGAAGCATTCTAGAATCTGTAGTTTCTTGGGTTATATATGCAGTGTCTATTTGGATATTCTCTTTTCTTTCTGCATCTAGTTTATAAATATAGGTAGATAAAGTTGATGGATCTGAACGTATATCCTGATTACGTCTTTTCTGAAAATCTGAAATTAATAGGAATTTTCTATACACCATCGTGTCCTTAGAAAATAGGGAATTGGCTTTTAATAGAATAGTTTTAAAATCTAACTGTTCTCCAGAATAAGTGATGTTCTGTAAGTCTTCTGATGTAATTGCTTTATATACGTCTGAATTGGTGAAGAGACTACTACCTTTATCTATCAAATTACTTTCTAATAATTCCTGAATGCTTCGTTCTAAAAGTTTCCCTTTCTTCCCTATAGATTCCATACTAAAAGAATTATCTAAATAGATAACGGTTTCTACAGGTGTAGAGCTACTTTTTCCGGTAGGAATAAAAGGTTGAGAGAATGCTATTATAATAAAAGCTAATGCTAATAATCTGGTGCTTAGGATAAGCCATTTCTTGATCCTAGAACTTTTACGAGTTTGAAGACTTATTTTTTTAAGGAATTTTAAATTAGTAAAATATTCTTTTTGAAATTTTCTTAACTGGAATAGATGAACAAGTATTGGGATAATCAGCAGTACAAGCGCGTATAATACCTCTGGATGATAAAACTGCATGAATATTTGAAAGTTTATCAAATATATAAAATAGCCATTTAATAAATGGGTTAAGCCACTTTAAACTCTTTTGATAGTAAATTGAAAATTACTTCCTTCACCTAGAACAGAACTTACCTTTATGGTTCCACCCATGCTTTCTATCAATTTTTTAACCGTTGCAAGGCCTATTCCACTACCTGGATTACCGTCCCTGTCGTTGGTGTCTAAGGTTGTGAAAAGTTCAAATATTTTAGAGGAGTTTTCTTCACTAAACCCATCTCCATTATCAATAACTGCAAAATGATAAAGAAATTCAGTTGGTTTATATGTTATGGTGATCTTTCTTTGATCTTTTGTATTATACTTAAGTGCATTACTAACTAGGTTCAAGAAAACTTGAGTTAGAGCAGCCTTATTTACATGTTGCAACATGACAGTTTCAGGATAAACTATCTCTACATCATTTTTAACATCATACAAATGTGCAATTCCACTTAATAAATTGTGTAGATCTACATTTTCATAATCCTTTTCTAGAATATGCTCACTTCTATAAAAGCTTAATATTCCATCTACATAATTCCTTAATGAATAGGAGGACTCGCTTAGGTAATCTATATATTGATTGGTCTCATCATCAAATTTACCCTGATTTTCAGTCTTTATCAATTCAGTTAGTGAAATAATATTAGCTAAAGGAGATTTAATATCGTGAGATACTACACTTGCAAATTTCTCTAATTCTTGATATTTCTGCTTTAGTTTGGATTGCATTTCACGGTACTTTCCATTTTGTTTAGAAAACTCAAAAAGTTTCATACATTGATTTGACAATGCCTTTAAGCCATCTGTTTGATATTTTTTAAGCTGTCTCTCTCTAATATCCAAAACGCTTAAAACACCAATTGTAAATCCATGATCATTCACTAATGGGACACCGCAGTAAAACTTAAAGCTTTTCCCATAGAATTCTTCCACCTGATCAAAAAAATCCGTCTGGTCTGAATAATTTAAGCTGAATATTTCTTTTTCAGATTCTAGTGCAAGTTGGGCAAAAGCATATTTTCTAGAAACTTCTGAAACGTTTATACCTGTTTTAGATTTAAACCATACTTTATCTTTGTCTATAATGCTTATTACTGAAGCAGGGGTACGACAGATATTGGCAGCCAATAGTGTAAGTTGATCAAGATCGTCGTCGGAAGATAATTTTGTAATGTAATAATTTGACAATAAATTTTGTCTCAATTTTTCATCATATGCTGTTTTACGCTCCATATTATGTGCTGTTTTTCAACAGTTAAGTATTAGATACTCAATATTAAGAAATTATATACAGCTATATTACGGTAGAAAAAGCAATTTTTAATTTAATTCACACGTTTTAATGAAAAATTAAAAGTTGTTCCCATATTTACTTCAGAATTTACAGAAATTTCTCCTCCTAATTTATGAACAAGTTTTTGAACTGTAGAAAGTCCAATTCCATTTCCTCGATTTCCGCTTCTGTCCGATTGCTCCACAATTGTAAATAACTCAAATATTGCTTTTTGTTTATTCTTTGGAATTCCAATTCCGTTATCGGAAACAGAAAAATGGTAAAAACAATTTTCTTCCTTAGCAGTAATGTCTATAACAATTTTTTCTCTATTGTTATACTTTAGGCTATTTCCAATTAAATTAAAAAATATTTGTTGAAACGCAGCTCTATTGCATACCACCATTAAATTATCTTCAGGCAAATTAATATCACAATCAAAATTAATATTTAAAAGATCAATAATTTGTTCCCAAATTTCCTGCGCATCAAATTCCTCAGTATGGGAGGTAAGTAATGTATCACTCTCATAATGATTTAAAATATCTGTAATATAATTACTCAGTCTAAACGAAGATTGCTTTAAATAAGTTAAATAATTATTTCCAGTTTCATCTAATAAGTTGCTGTATTTAGCTTTTAACAGGTCAGATGTGATAATCATATTAGCTAAAGGCATTTTCATATCATGAGAAACAGTTCCAGCAAATTCTTTAAGTAAGTTGTTTTTTATAGATAATTCATTTTTTACCTTCTCAAGCTGAAGATTTTGCCTACGAAGTTCAAATAGGGATTCTACTTGTTTTGCGAGAGATTTAAGGGTTTTTTCTTGCTTACTATTAAGTTTATGGGGCTTATTATCCATTACACATAAAGCTCCCAGAGCATGGCCATCATGAGACAGTATTGGCATGCCCGCATAAAAACGTATATTCATGTCTGATGTCACTAATGGATTATTTACAAATCTGGGATCTAATAAAGTGTCCTGCACCACCATCAATTTATCTGGTTCTAAAATGGCATGTGAACAAAAGGAAATATTTCTT
>JBBSVD010000025.1:0-25513 GCA_038233835.1 Flavobacteriales bacterium
ACCTCTAAAATTGTATTTTTCTGCAACAGGAGGGAAGAGAATAGTGTCGAAAAAATAACCATCCCGATCTATAAAAGTTCCAAAGTGCATGGGTTTTCCTTTTGCTGTTCGGGTGTTTTTTACGGTTATCAAATAACCATAGATCAAAATATCTTTGTTAAGGAATTGTGGCAGGTCTTTTTGGCAATGCCTATTTTTAGGTTCTTCCAAAAGCAGATTAAAATGACTGCAAAGCGTAAATCCTAAGAGTTCTATTTTCTCAAAAGCTTCTTCCAGACGGGTAGTGTGTAGTGCCGGCAAACTGAATTTTTTGTGCTGAGGAACAAAAAGCGGTATCTGATCCGGTTTTCTAGGTTTCTTACTCAGTTTAAAATGAGCTTCCCATAAGAGTATGTGCTTGTCTATCCCTGTGAATCGGAAGGCATTTATCCTTATAAGGATGCTTAATTGCTCGATGCTAATAGGTACCCGATCTATGAAATTTTCTAAGGAATAAAATTTTCCTTGAAAATTCCTGTTCTCCAGAATGCGTTGTGCAGCGCGGTGCTCGAGTTCTTTTAAATTACCAAATCCTAAATAAAGGATTTTCCCTTTTATGGTATTGTGATAATCTCCTTCATTTATAGATGGTCGTTCTATGGTGGCTCCATTCATTTTGGCTTTATGCACATAGAGCTCGGTAGAATAGAATCCGCCACCATTTTTTAGTGTAGCTACCATATATTCTAAAGGGAAATAGGCTTTTAAGAATAAACTCTGATAACTCTCTACCGCATAACTAGCAGAATGACCCTTAGCAAAGGCATAGCCGGCAAAGCTTTTTATCTGATCCCAAACCTCAAAAATGGTCTTTTCTTCAATACCTTTTTTCTGGCAATTGGAGATAAATTTTTCTTCCACTTGTTTAAATTCGTCTCTAGAACGATATTTACCACTCATTCCACGACTTAAAACATCTGCTTCCCCAAGACTTAAACCTGCAAAAAAATGTGCTACTTTAATTACATCTTCTTGATACACCATGATTCCATAGGTATCCGGCATTATTTTGGCTAGCTCTGGGTGAGCATTGCTGCGTCTTTCGGGGTATCTGTGTCTTAAAATATATTCTCGCATCATTCCGCTCTTTGCAACTCCCGGTCTAATTATAGAGCTGGCAGCCACCAATCCTAAATAAGTATCGGTTTCAAGCTTTTTAAGCAACATCCGTATTGCTGGAGATTCTACATAGAAGCAACCCACGCAGGAAGCGCATTTTATAAGCTGATTTACCTTGGAATCTTTCTTAAATTTATTTACATCATGAATATCGAATGCCTCTGCATTAGGTTGATTTTGGGCTATAATATCCAGCGAATCCCGAATTTTTCCCAAGCCGCGTTGCGCCAGAATATCGAATTTGTACAACCCAACATCTTCTGCAATAACCATATCAAATTGCACTGTAGGGAAACCTTTTGGTGGGAGATCTAAAGCAGAGAACGCAGAAAGCGGCTTGTTGGAAATAAGGATCCCGCCGGCATGAATACTTAAATAATTAGGCATTCCTTGAATAAGTTCGCCATATTTTAGAACAAGCTTATGAATTTCATCTTGTTCATTTTTTGGAAGATATCCGTCGCAAAATTTATCTATATCTTCTTTTGGTAACCCAAAAACTTTTCCCAATTCCCGGATTACGGCTTTTCGCTGAAAGGTATTGTAAGTTGCCAGAAGCGCAGTGTGTTTAAATTCTTCAAAGATAAAACGAGTGATATCTTCTCGGTCATTCCAGGAAAAATCTATATCAAAATCTGGTGGACTCGTACGATATTCATTTATAAAACGCTCAAAATACAGGTCTAGTTCTATGGGATCTACCTCAGTTATTTGCAGTAAATAAGCCACAATACTATTGGCACCACTTCCTCTTCCTACATAGAAATAACCCTTTTCGCGTGCGTATTCGCAGATACGCCAGTTAATTAAAAAGAAAGAAACGAAATGTAGTTCTTTAATCACTTTTAATTCTGAAGCTAATCTTTGTTGAACTTCTGTAGTGATCTCCGCATACCGAATTTCGAGCCCCTTTGCACAAAGTGCTTCCAGTAATTTTTCGTCATCTTCTTTTCCAGAGCTGTATAATTGCTGATTTTGAGGAATTCTGTTTGAAGAAAAATCGAAATGGAACTTACATTGGTCTAAAAGATCTTGCGTATTTTCAAGAATGAATTCGAAATCTGCGAACTTCTTCTCCAATTCTTCCATAGGGATCATGTATTCTTCTTGTCCTGCTTGCTCGTCTGGAGAAAGTTTGCTCAACAAAGTGTTATTGTCTATAGCTCGAAGTAACCTGTGCGCATTAAAATCGCGCTTGTTCCTGTAGGTTACAGGTTGTAATACCACAAGCTTACTGGTAAGGTCCCTAATTTTAGAAAATCGCAATTTTCTTAGTTCTGCTATGGAAACTCCTACAAACTCATGCGCTTCAAATTTTATGGTTTCTGAAGTAAGTATTTTTTCAAAAGGATAAATAATAAAGGCATTTTTGAAGAAAGGCGCTTTGCTTGGAATAATAGATTTTTGCTGAAGATGTCCCGATAGAAATTCATTTATCTCTTGAAAACCTTCGTTGTTTTTAGCAATAGCAACATACTCTTGCTTAGCTCCATTTCTAAAATCTATCCCCAAGACCGGAGTCACTCCATACTCTTTAGAAGTACGAACAAAATTTAAACAAGCCGAAGTGTTGTTTATATCTGTAAGCACTAATTTTTCAACATGATTCTTGTGTGCCAATTCCAGTAATTCAATTTCTGAAAAAGTGCCAAAGCGCATGCTATAATAGGTATGGTTGTTTAAATACAAATGTTTGTTGTTATAATTATTGTTTTCTGTGAGCTAATACCACCGGAGGTTCTCCGTTAAAAGGATTAGTTATTCTTCCAATGGTCTTTGCGCCTAGAGAAGCAGCACGCACTACGCTTCTATCTCCATATCTGTTTCTAATAGTATCCATGGCATTATATAAATGCAGGATCTCTTCATTATCATCAAATAGATTTATCTGGTAATTCCCGCCTGCTAAATGGCTAAACCGGATGCCAATGAGCCTTACCAAAAGTCGCCTGTTATATAATTTTTTAAAGAGATCCTGGATCTTTGGTAGTAAAATATGATCTGCACTGGTGTAGGGGATCTTCAGTTGTTTGGTATACGTATTAAAATCTGAGTAGCGTATTTTTACCGCAATGCAAGCGGTGAGTTTGTCTCCCCGTCTTAATTGATAAGCAAGGTTCTCTGTCATTGCTATTAGAATGGCATTTAGCCGATTTACATCTATAATATCGCGATCAAAAGTGCGTTCAGTAGAAATAGATTTTCGTTCGCAATAGGGGATCACCGGTGTATTGTCTATTCCTTGCGCTCTTTGCCAGATGGTAGTGCCGTGAGCTCCCAGTACTTTTTGCAACATTTCTAACGGCATTTCTTGAATGGTCTTTATTTGGCGAACTCCCAAATTTCTTAACGTTTGGTAAGTTTTATCTCCTACCATTGGAATTTTTTTTACAGAGAGCGGAGCTAAAAATTCCTTTTCAAATCCTGAATCTATTTTTAGTTGATTGTTAGGTTTAGCTTCATTTGTTGCAACTTTGGAAACTATCTTATTTACAGAAAGCCCACAGGAAATTGGCAATCCTGTTTCTCTTATTATTCTGCTTCGTAATTCCGAAGCATATTTATAACGTCCAAAAAACCGATCCATCCCTGTTAGATCTGCATAGAATTCGTCGATGCTGGATTTTTCAAAAAGAGGAACCTCTTCTTTTATTATATTAGTAACATCTGTAGAATATTTGGTGTACGTACTGGCGTTGCCTCTAATAACGGTTGCTTCAGGACAAAGCTGGAGTGCCAATTTCATAGACATTCCAGAGTGAACACCAAAGGCTCTGGTCTCATAACTACATGCAGCTACTACGCCACGATCACTCGTGCCGCCTACCAATAAAGGTCTGTGTAGCAATCGAGTATCTATTAATCGTTCTACAGAGAGGTAAAAAGTGTCTAGATCCAGATGTAATACTGTTTTTGTCATTTTTTTAGATTTCCAAAACTAATATGGAATAATTACAAAATTATGGAATAATTCCTATATGTTGGAATAATTCCATTGTTAAAATTGGATTTATTCCAAAAAAAAGTATATTTGTGTATGGGAACAGATATAACACTAGAGGTCAAGCGGTTTAAAGAAATTCGTGACGACCATAACTTTACTCAAAGTGAATTTGCAGACTTATTAGGAATTAAAAACTCTACAGCAGATATAGAGCGCGGTCGTACAAAATTATCTGGGAAGATCGTTGCAGAACTACTGAAGCAATTTGGAGTGAATCCTCTTTGGTTGTTTGGAGAAAGCGCTCAAAAATATCTTCAGATTAATAAGGGAGATGTAAGCCCAAAGGTTATTACTGTTAATAGTGGAGAGGAAGAAAATATTGTTCTGGTAAATCAGAAAGCTGCAGCAGGCTATCCGCATAATGTACAAGATGTAGACTGGTACCAGCAATTACCTGCTTTCGACATTCCACTACCGGAATACAGAAATGCTTCTTATAGAGGTTTTCAAGTAGAAGGAGATAGTATGATGCCAAACCTAAGACCTGGCGAATGGGTACTAGGAAAAGCAATTCCTAACATTGGAGAGATAAGCGCAAATAAAATATACGTAGTTGTGCTTTATGATTCAGTTCTAGTAAAGAAGATCCAAAAACTAGATGATCCTTTTAAAATAATGCTGATCTCTATAAATGAGGAATATGCCCCGGTAGAAGTTAAAATAGGAGATATTCAGGAATTATGGCAGGTGAATAGCAAACTTACCTTTAGCATAGATGCAACTTCAGAAAGCGGCTTATTGAGACAGCTTCAGGAATCTATGGAAGAACTAAAGAGTGAGTTCAAAACTTTTAAGCATTAAAAAATCCATCTTGGTTAGAGATGGATTTCTTAATAATTTAATCAGTTCTAAAGATGCTAGTTATTAGTCAACAGCATCTTCAACATCATCAGCTACTTTCTCTACCGTCGATTTCTCACGACATGAGGTTAACACAATACTAGTAGTAAAGGTTAGCGCTAATAAAAAAACAATTTTTTTCATAATTTAAAGTTTAGTGGGTATTTTAAAAACCTAAATATTTCTATTATCGGTATTCTTTATGTTGTTTTGGAATGTTGATTTATAGCAGCAATAGCTCAATAAATTACATATCGTCAGTTCCGTCAAGTTCATCACCAACTTCATTAGCGGCATTGTCAATAGCATCACCTGTATCATCAGCTGCTTCTTCTAAATCGTTTCCTACTCCGTCGGCATCATCCATGTCGTCCATGTCATCCATATCATCCATGTCATCGCTCATTTCTGTATCATCACTTTCTTTTGCAGTATCTCTACATGAAGTGAAAAACGCGCTTAGCGTAAACGCTGTTGCTAGTATTAAAATTGACTTTTTCATAAGTTTAAATTTAATTAGTTATTAGTTTTTAGTTTCCTATTAATTTTTTAAAAGAAATAGGATATAAATATATATAAATTTCAATAAAAAAATAGTTTTTATTGAAATAATGGAGCGCTTAGTTATCGTCTCCTATATCTTCTATTTTTTTATCTACCTCTTTATTAACTTCAGAGTCAACTTTTTCGGCAGTTCTTTCAAGTATACCTTTTCTTTTTTCCACAGGCTCGGCTTTTTCTTTTTCTACTCGAACTTCTTTAATTATAACAGTTTCTTTCTCTGCTTCTTTACCATCTCTACAAGAGACCAAAGAGGTAGTAGCGGTAAGAACGAATGCTGCTAAATAAATTACTTTTTTCATGTTATTAGTATTTCAAATTATAGTTCGAAATTACTACTTATTAAAATGGAGTGTTCTTATATTTAGAATATTTTAATATATAGGTGGTAATTTTTAAAAACTTCATGTTAAATTTTATAAATTTTAACATAATTTTCTTTCAAATACGCTGCTATAATTTGCGTTGCACCCAGGTTATTTTTAATAAAATTTCCAGCAATTTTACCTGCGTTAATCCTGAAATCTGGTTCTTCTATAAACCTTTGTAATAAAGGATTTAGTTCTTCAGAAGAGTTTATTGCGAATAATCCATGCAGCGATTGAAGTTGTTTAGCTTCCGGAAAATTATTAAAGTTAGCGCCAGTTACTATTGGAATTGAAAAAGCAGCGGGCTCTAAAATATTATGTAAGCCTGTAGTCCCCAACGCACCACCAACAAAAGCAATATCTGCATAGCTGTAAACTTTGGTAAGTAAACCTATAGTGTCCAGAATTAAAACATCGTACTTTGCGAGCGATCCTTCGTTTTTTTCTGAAAAAGTGATAGATGAGACTGGAATTGCTTTCTGAAATTTTTTAATTCGCTCGCGATCTATGGTATGTGGCGCGATAATTATTTTTAGATCTGGCGTATTATTCTGAATTAGAAAATTCTTAATGTATTCTTCCTCTTCCGGCCAGGAGCTACCTACTACTATGCATATTTTATCATCTATAAATTCTTTGATAAAATCTAACTTATTGTTTTGCTGAAGCTGGTTAAAAACTCTGTCAAATCTTGTATCTCCGCTAATACTAACGTTTTGGAAACCTATAGAGTACAGCAATTGCTTTGAATTTTCATTTTGTACAAAGAAATGATCAAAAGCTATTAATGGTTTTTTAAACCAGGAAATATCAGATTTAAAAAATAGTTGATCTTTTCTAAATCCTCCTGAAACTAATAAGGTTGGGATATTTCTTGTTTTCAATTCATTTAGAAAATTAGGCCAGAAATCGTATTTTATAAAGATGCTTAGCGCAGGATTTGCAAGATCTAAGAATTCTATTGCATTAGCTACAGTATCTAAAGGTAAGTAAACAACTGCATCTGCAGGGGTGGAGTTTTTCTTGACTTCATATCCAGAAGGAGAGAAAAAACTAAGTACTATTTTATGAGAGGGAAACAATTCCTTCACAATTATTATAATTGGTAATCCTTGCTCGTATTCTCCCAAAGAAGCAACATGGAACCACACTACTTGATCCTCAGGTTTTATGGCTTGTCTTAAAATCGAGAAAGTTTCTTTGCGTCCATTTACAAATAATTTCATTTTTGGACTGAAGAATTTGGTGGCTGGAAGTAAAATCTCCACCAACCAAATCAATATGTTATAAAGTGTTTGCAAACTTTTTAATTTGAATGCTAAAATACCTCTTTCCTAAAAATAGCATTGGTAGAAGGTGCTATATTTTGTATTTTCGTGGCACTTCAATAAGAATTAGATGAAAAAGATACAAATGGTTGATCTCCAGGGTCAATATAGTTCAATAAAAGACCAAATTAACAACTCACTTCAGGAAATAATGGATACTTCGGCCTTTATTAATGGCCCCGAAGTTCAAAAATTTCAGAAAGAACTGGAAGAATACTTAGGAGTTAAGCATGTAATTCCATGTGCAAATGGTACAGATGCGCTTCAAATTGCAATGATGGGACTTGGTTTAAAGCCAGGGGATGAAGTAATCACTGCCGATTTTACATTTGCTGCAACTGTTGAAGTTATTGCATTACTTCAGCTAACTCCAGTTTTGGTAGATGTAGAGCCAGACAGTTTTAATATAGATCCTGAAGCAATTAGAAAGGCCATTACTCCAAAAACAAAGGCTATTGTACCTGTTCATTTATTTGGCCAAACTGCCAACATGAATGCTATTATGGAAATTGCTAAAGAACATGATCTATATGTGATTGAAGATAACGCACAAGCAATTGGTGCCAATTTTCATTCTAAAGAAGTGAAGACCATTAAAACTGGAGTTATTGGTCATGTGGGTTCTACTTCTTTCTTTCCATCTAAAAATTTAGGATGTTATGGAGACGGGGGAGCAATTTTTACAAACGATGATAAATTGGCTCATACCCTGAGAGGGGTTGTAAATCACGGAATGTATGAAAGATATCATCATGATGTGGTTGGGGTTAATTCCAGATTGGATAGTTTTCAGGCGGCTGTATTAAGAGCAAAGTTGCCTAAATTAGATATGTATAATGAAGCTAGAAAAGCTTCAGCATTAAAATATAATGAAGCATTTAGGGATGAGAAACATATTCAAACTCCGGCACGTATGGGAGAATGTGATACACATGTTTTTCATCAATATACTTTAAAGATAACAAACGGGAAACGTGATGAATTGGTGAAGCACTTAAATGAAAAGGGAATTCCTTGCGGTGTTTATTATCCAATTCCGCTTCATAGTCAGAAAGCTTATAAAGATTCAAGATATAATGAAGCCGATTTTCCGGTAACCAATCAGCTTGTGAAAGAGGTGATCTCTTTACCGATGCATACCGAATTGGAGGATGATCAAATTGCACATATCGCTAAAACGATTATAGACTTTATAAATAAATAGAACAACTTATGAGAAAATTGCTATCAATTTTTTGCGGACTAATAGCCGTTACTACCTTACAAGCTCAGGATATTTATATTCAGAGCGGAAAGATTGTAGATACCAAGAATGGAAAGGTGCTACAAGAAAAAACCATTGTGGTATCTGGGAATAAAATAAAGAGTATCGAGAACGGCTTTATCCAGCCAAAGAATGAAGGTGATAGTTTGATTGATCTAAGGAATATGACCGTGCTTCCTGGACTAACAGATATGCATGTGCATATGGAGGAAGAGTCTAATCCGGGAGCATATTTAGAGCCATTCACTTTGAATGAAGCCGATAGGGCTTTCAATTCCTTGAGCTTTGCAAAAGCAACATTAATGGCAGGATTTACAACCGTAAGAGACTTAGGCGGAAGTGGTGTAAACATAGCTTTACGCAATGCCATTAATAAAGGTAAAGTTGTAGGTCCTAGAATTTTTACAGCCGGAAAATCTTTAGCTACCACCGGAGGTCACGCAGACCCAACAAATGGATTTAATAGTGAGTTAATGGGAGATCCGGGACCAAAAGAAGGTGTGGTTAATGGAGTAGAGGATGCTAAAAAAGCGGTTAGACAACGTTATAAAAATGGCGCCGATCTTATTAAGATTACTGCTACCGGTGGTGTGCTTAGTGTAGCAAAATCTAGCTCTAATCCGCAATTCACTATTGAAGAAATAAAAGCGATCACAGAAACAGCAAAAGATTATGGGTATCATGTTGCAGCTCATGCCCATGGTGATGAAGGTATGCAACGCGCCATTAAAGGTGGGGTAAAAACAATAGAACATGGAACTTTAATGAGTGAGCAAACCATGGATCTCATGAAAGAATATGATGCTTATCTTGTTCCTACTATCACTGCAGGAAAAGAAGTTACAGAAAAAGCGAAGATAGCTGGCTATTATCCCGAGATCATCGTACCTAAAGCTCTAGAAATAGGGCCGAAGATCCAGAATACTTTTAGTCAAGCCTATAAAAGAGGTGTTGGAATTGCCTTTGGAACCGATGCCGGAGTTTATCCGCATGGACAGAACGGAAAAGAATTTGGATTTATGGTGGAAGCTGGAATGCCAGAAATGAAGGCTATACAAAGCGCGACAATTACTCCTGCGCTAATCTTAAAAATGGAAAATGAATCCGGACAACTAGCTCCTGGATTTTTTGCCGATATTATTGCAGTTAAAGAAGATCCAACTCAAAACATTAAAACATTGGAAAATGTACAGTTTGTAATGAAAGAAGGAAAAGTTTATAAGAACCAATAATTATTACTCAAATAATTAAAAAGCCCTCCTCATTTTTGAGGAGGGCTTTTTAATTGAGTTTATTATTGATTCTTAACGATTTTGGATTTTTATTTCTTCTGAAATTAAATTCCCGTCAATAGTTAATCCTTCGATAAATAAGGATATTTGAGGTTGCATCGTGTTTAAAACCTTGAAACTCGCAGTACCATTTGGCTTTAGGCTCAAGTCGGAGATCCAATCTATAACTCCATAATTTCCAAATGCCTCATTAGAATAGGAGGTATATTTTGGGGCATAAAATTCTTTGTTGATAGAGAAACCATTTGCTGTAATAATTTCTTTAATAGTTTCTCTTGAAGAAATAGATCCAATTCTGCCTTTACGAGTAGTAATTTCAATAACACCATTACTACCATTCATTCCATAACCACTTCCGGAAGTACTAATAATAATTGATTCTACATCTGAAGTTTTAAGGTAAACTAATGGCGAGGTGTCCGTACCCAACCTTATTCCATTAAAATATATTTGTGGAATGGGTTCTAATCCTGGGGATATTGACGATGGAGTTCTATTTTCAATTACCAAATTACCATAACCTCCTTGAATTACCCTAAATCCATTGGCTGCTATATAATCGGTTATAAATTGATATCTGCTTTCTATTTCTTCTGTGATGGTTATTTCTGGCTTAATAACTCTTAGATCATTTAAGTATTTATCTGCTTTTTTATTTTCGCCAGTAAGAATAACAGTATCTAAGCTTTCTGTATCACGAATAAAACTGTCGAAATCTCTTAGTTGCTCCATGTCAAATTCAGCAAACTTCTTTTCTTTTTTCAAACTTAAATTTAATTTATTTTTATTGGGTGAAATACTGGCATAGATGGATGGTTTTGATATTTTCCTATTCTTATCGTTCATTAGGCCATAAGACAGTACAGAGCTATCCAGTACATAAATGTTTTTTAATACAAAAGAATCATCCTCGTCAACTTCAACAATTTCGAATAATCCTGTTTCTTCAGATTTAATGAATACGGTATTTTCCTTTTTATCATTTCGACCATTAATTTTTCCATTTATAGTAAATCCTTTTTCTGGAGAAACTAATTCAATTGGTGTAGCATTATAAATTGAAGACCATAGAAATTTACTCCATCCTTGTGTTAACAAAAGTAGATCCAAATCGTATTCAAGTTTTCGAGGATTTGATTCAGAAAAATAATAACCTCCATTATCCAGATCTCCTTTTAGATAAGGCTTTAGATAAAATGCTGAAAGTATATTGTGATTAGGCTTGTACGCTTTTGAAGAACTAGGCAATACAGAAATACTCAACGAGTTATTGTTGATTGCAGCTGCTGCTTTCAAGTTAATTCTAACAGAATCTGTAGCAGTACCATTTACTTGAGCATTTACCCGAATTCTTTTAAGTTTTTTATCATTAAAGAATAATCTTTCTATGAGCGGATTAAAATTTTCATCGAAAATTGTAACCGTATTAATTCCAGAATAAAGAGAGTCTTTGCTTAATTTTAAACTCACCTCCAATTTATCTTGAGGAAACTTGAATGCAAAATCTTTTATATTTCCATCCTGATGGATAGCCACATAAAACATTTTATCTATTACCAAATCTTTAGAATTGAGATTTGTATTTATCTTTAGATTTATTTGATCTTTCAAATTATTTCCTGAAATATTAAAGCCCTTTAAATCTGCCTTTGGTAAGCTTACTTTAAGTTTTTCTCCGTTTAAAGTGCTAACCTCGATGTGGTAATCTTGCTGGAGAGTTGGTAAAAAATTGAATTTAGAAAGTCCAAATTGATTAGATTTAAAAGTGCTAATCACCTTGTTTTCTGAATCAAATAATTTACCATCAGAGAAAATAAAATCATTTCCGTTGGAGTCAATCAGTTTTACTCCAATGTTATTCCAAACATCGCTGAGGATGTGTCCTCCTTCCGGTAGAAGCTGAAGATCAAAGTCTTTTTTGTTTATATTAGCCGTATTACCGGAAGATCCAAGAATTTCGAAGGACTGCAGATAAGATAGATCCTCTTTAAAATTCTCCATATATTTGGTGGATGCTTTTACAAAATATCTTCCTTCACTGTAAATATCCTTATTAAGATCCAGATAAGTAGAACCCTTCCCTCCAGTTATTAGAACTGTTTTAGACTCTAAAAAAGTTCCCGATTCATCAAAAACATCTAAGTTGAGATTAACAGTTTGGTTATTAGGAGAATTTGATGTTGTATTATATACATAAGCGGAAAGCCATAAATCTTCCTTTTTAATTACAGATGTTTTGTTTAAATGAAGAAAAACCGATTCTCGGTTAAGTTTGAAATAGTTAATATAACTATTTTCTAAATCGCTGAGTTTTGTTGGTTGATATTGAGCAGATAAATTAAATATGCATAGGCAAGAGATAATAACTAAAGTTATGTTTTTCATTTTTAAAATTAAATTATTTTCTAGAGTAGGGCCTAAAAGGGGGGATTTATACTAAGGCAGAACTCACTTCTACATTTCGATCTATTTTCTTAACCAATCCTTGCAATACCTTTCCAGGTCCAACTTCAATAAATTCGGTTGCACCATCTTTAATCATATTTTTAACAGATTGGGTCCATTTAACAGGAGCTGTTAGTTGAAATATTAAGTTTTTCTGAATCTCTTCAGGATTGGTCACTGCAAAAGTGCTTACATTTTGGTAAATTGGGCAAATAGGCTTCTTAAAGGTGGTAGACTCGATTGCTGCGGCTAATTCCTTTCTTGCCGGTTCCATTAATGGAGAATGAAAGGCTCCTCCAACTGGAAGGATCAATGCACGTTTTGCTCCTTTTTCCTTTAGAACTGCGCATGCTTTTTCTACAGCTTGAGTATCTCCAGAGATCACTAATTGACCAGGGCAGTTATAATTTGCTGCAACCACGATTCCTTTTATATCTGCACAAATAGCTTCAACTAACTCATCTTCCATTCCTAGAACTGCAGCCATTGTTGAAGGTTCTAACTCACAAGCTTCTTGCATTGCCATTGCTCTTTTATACACCAATTTTAATGCTGCTTCAAATTCTAAGGTCTTATTTGCTACCAAGGCAGATATTTCGCCTAAGGAATGTCCGGCAACCATATCTGGCTTAAAGGCATCGCCAAGAATTTTGCTTAATATTACAGAATGTAAAAAAATAGCGGGTTGGGTAACTCTTGTTTGTTTAAGATCTTCTGCAGTACCTTCGAACATTACATCTGTTATACGAAATCCTAAAATAGAATTTGCTCTTTCAAATAGTTCTTGGGCTTCTGGATAATTCTCATAAAGATATAATCCCATACCTGTAAACTGTGCTCCCTGTCCCGGGAAGATATATGCTTTCATAATTTTCAATTAAAAAGCTAAAATAGAAATAAAAAAAAAGACCTCATAACAAAGAATGTTATAAGGCCTTATGTCTAGGTGGCGGTTATGTGTTATAAATTTAATTTTCCACGTTCTCCAACATCTGCTTTTTCTCCTGTAACTGCTGCAATTCCCATTTTTATTAGGCTAACGTATTTATTTTGTTTAGTATCCCAATAGAATGCATCTTTTGGAGTCACTTTAATTCCTGTTAAATTTGGATCGTCTTCACCATCGAACCAGGCATCATCCATTTTACCATATAAATCTTTCAATTTTGAACGATCTAAAATAATTTCAGCATCTCCATAAACGCTAATAAATTCCATATCAGATATATCACTATAGAACAACTGAACTTTGGAATCCTTTATTATATTGGCATTGTGCTCACTAGTTGCATTACTTAAAAACCAAATAGCACCATTCTCATCTACCTCTTTGGTGCTCATTGGAATAGCACTTATTGGTAGCTTGGTTAAATTGGTTCCTAACATAGCAAAATCTATATCTTCAACCAATTTCTTTAATTTTTTCTTCGCGTCTTTATTGGATAAATTTTCAATACTCATAATAAATTATTTTTACACAATTTAGATGGAAAGCAGCAAATAATGCGCTAAGAAACTGCCAAATAAAGGCTAATGAATGTTAAGAAATGTGAAATTAATTCAAATGACTCTTTAGTAAAAAAGTTTTAAGAGCAGAAGATCAAAAAAGTATTATTATAAACGAATGTAAGTAAGATAGGTGAAAGGATATTTATGCTTTTCATCTTTCTCATGAAATTCTTCATTTATCAATTCCCATTTCTCTAAATCTATCTCCGGGAAGTATGTGTCAGCGTCAAATGAAGCATGTACTCTGGTAAGTTCAATTTTATCGGCTACATCTAATCCCATTTTATAGATCTCACCACCACCAATTATAAAGGCTTGAGAATCTCCCTTGCTAAACTCAATTGCCCGTTCTAAGGAGTGTACTACAACAATTCCTTCTTTCTTATAATTATCTTTTCTAGTTAAAACCACATGCGTTCTGTCTGGTAAAGGTTGTGGAAACGAATCGAAAGTCTTTCTTCCCATAATTATATGGTGACCTGTAGTAAGTTTTTTAAATCTTTTAAAATCATCTGGAAGATGCCACACCAAACCATTGTCTTTTCCAAGTGCATTATTTTCTCCGGCAGCGGCAATTATTGTAAGCATCTTTCTAATATTTATTTCGTGAATTATCAGGAGCTATATATCCCGTTTTAGTATCTGTATCTAAAGATGAATTTGGCTGAGTTGATAATGGATAATCTTTATCAACTTTCAATTGAAGTTCTGCAATACGTTCTTTTTGCTTTTTGACCAATTTTTCTAATTGGTTCTGTTCCCATTCTTTACCCATAAAACTGTTAGTAACCCAAACATTTAAAGCATGGATCAAAAAGAAAAATGTCCAAGCTAAAATTGCCCAAACAAACCAGTTATAGCCTAATGGCATAAAATTTTCTCTATACCCAATAACCACATTTAGCACTATTAAAAGTACCGCTCCTACCAAGAAGATAATAAAATGTTGTAGTAATCTTTTTTTCTGAATTGCTCTACTACGAGCATATTCGTACATCTGGCGTGTATCTGTATCTATTTTGGAAGTGTTTTTCTTTTTAGAAAACATAATTAAAAGTACTTTAGTGCTAACCAAATTTACAGATTTTTTGGTCCAATATTAAAGCGCTTATGAAGAAATTAAGAAAACCCTTCCCTGTTCTCCGAAATTACACTTATCTAAACACCGCTTCTTGCGGACTGTTATCAGAAAAAGTATTCGAATTTAGACAAGATCATGATCTCGATTTTTTGGTTTACGGTAGTATTCATAGAGATAAACAAGGGAAGGTCTTAGAGAGTGTTCGTGAGAGTGTTGGCAAATTCTTTAACTGTGCTCCTAATAGAGTAGGGCTAATACCTAATTTTTCCAGTGGTTTTAATACTTTACTCGAAGGACTAGATCCTTCAAGTAAGATCTTAATATTAAATGAAGATTATCCCTCAATAAATTGGGCGGTAAATTCCAGAGATTTTGAGTTGTGTTATGCAACTATCGATGAGAATTTAGAAAAGAATATTGAAGAGGCATTAAATAAATATAAGCCCGAGGTTTTTGCATTTAGCATCGTGCAATATGAAAACGGAATAAAATTGGCGACTTCCTTTTTAACTGAAATGAAAACTAAATTTCCAGAAACTTTATTTGTTGCAGATGGAACGCAATATATAGGGACCGAAAATTTCGATTTTGATAACTCCAAAATAGATATGCTAATTGCTAGCTGTTATAAATGGATGAATGCAGGCTATGGAAATGCAATAATGCTTTTTCAGGAAGATGTACCCAAAAGAACAGATCCAAAAAGTGTTGGATTTAATTCTCTTCAGGGAAAATATAAAGCACACGAAGGAAATTTCTTAGGGAAATTTGAGACTGGTCATCAAGACGCCCTTAATTTTGGGAGTTTAATGGCAGCTATTAAATTCAGGAACGATGTGGGAATGCAAGTGGTTGAAGATAGAATAAAATTGCTTTCAGCAAATGTAAAACAAGAACTTACAGATTTAGGATTATTAACACCAGCAGTAATAAACAGAAAAGAACATTCTTCCATATTTAATATTGGCGGAGACAAGGAATTGCTTCAGCATTTAACTAGCAATAATATTATTTGCTCTCTAAAAGATCCGGGAGTACGAGTGAGCTTCCACTATTATAATACAGAAGAAGAAATAGACCTGCTAATAACCGTTTTAAAGGAATATTTTAATAAATAGTTATTCGCTAACTTTTATTTCCTTCCAAAAAGCGACGTAATTCTCTATTGGTTTGGCGGCATGACTGGCTTGTGGGTAATACCATGCTGAATTTTCATTCAACTTACCATCTACTTCAACGTGATAATAAGACGCCTCTCCTTTCCATGGGCAACGGGTTGTCTTATCGCTAGGATTAAAATATTCCGACTTTATAGATTCCATAGGGAAGTAATGATTGTTCTCTACCACTTTGGTTTCATCACTTTCTGCAATAATTGTGTCGTTCCAAATAGCTTTCATATCAAATATTTTTTTAAGTTTATTAGGATTATTTTTTTCTGAAAATGTAATTTTTGTAATAATTTTTTTCATCAGCAAAAGAACTGGAAACCTTTAGATCTGATTGATCTGCAAGCCATTCCACTACAGCATCGTCATATTTCTGCGAGATCTCTGTATGTATGCTTTCCCAAGCTTCAAAATGAATGGTAAGATCTAAATTCTTGATAGTTACATCTTGTTCCTTATTGCTTATCAAAAAACTTTTTGCCGTTCCGGTCTCTGGATTATAGCTTTCCCA
This sequence comes from Flavobacteriales bacterium, assembly GCA_038233835.1. Lineage (GTDB taxonomy): Bacteria > Bacteroidota > Bacteroidia > Flavobacteriales > Flavobacteriaceae > Gillisia. The sequence goes on from JBBSVD010000025.1 coordinate 16,531, forward strand.
ATGAAAAAACGAATATAAGTCGAAATTTCCGTTAAGTTCTGTATTAATTCGTTCCAATAAGTTTTTATTGAAGGCTTCAGTTATTCCTGCTTTATCATTGTAGGCATCTAAAATTATCTGTGGATCTTTTTTTTGATCGAAGCCCATGAATAACATATCCTCCGAACTCATAGCTTCCTGAATTTGTTTCAGAAAAATTACAGCATCCTTATGAAGAAGGTTTCCAATATTAGAACCCAAGACTAAAATCACCTTTTTTCTTGAATTATAATCGTCTAAACGCTCCAAGGTCTTAAAATAAGTGCCTTGCTGAGATTTTACTTTAACAGTTGGAAGTTCTCTATTAATAGAAGCTTCCAAATCATCTAAAGCATTTTGACTAATATCTACAGGTAGATAGTCGAAATCTACATTTTTATTTGCTAAATACTTCAGTAATAATTTGGTCTTTTTACCATCTCCTGCACCTAGTTCTATAAGGTCGAAACCATTTGCACCTTCAAAAGCATCAGCAATTTCTTCAGTGTTAGATTTTATAATATTATACTCACAATTGGTGAGGTAATATTCAGGCATGTTCATAATATCCTGAAATAATTTATCTCCTTTTTTATCGTAAAAATATTTTGAAGATAATTGCTTCGGATTGCTGGCTAAGCCAGTATAAATATCTTCCTCAAAAGCAGAAGTAAAGGCTATATTAGGTATGTTTTTCATTTAATTTATGTCGGTTTATTTAGCTAATCTTACTCCTGTAAACTGCCATTTTAAATGAGGGTGGAAAAAATTTCTGTAAGTAGGTCTAGTGTGGTTTTTTGAAGTTGCAACAGATCCTCCACGAAGCACTTTTTGGTTAACCATGAATTTACCATTGTACTCGCCCAAGGCACCATCTGCTTTTATATAGTTTGGATAAGGGCTATAAGCACTTTCTGTCCATTCCCATCTGGAACCCCAATCAAATTTAGATTGGGCTACCTCCCACTCAAACTCTGTAGGTAATCTCAATCCTTTCCACTGAGAATAGGCAAAAGCTTCATAATAAGATACATGGGAAAGAGGTGCGTTTAAATTTAAAGGTTTTAAGCCCTCTAAGGTATATTGATGCCAATCACCATCGATCATGTGCCAGTAAGAAGGCGCATTTATATTATTGGTATTTATCCAATCCCAAGCTTCAGCATGCCATAGTAAAACATCTTTATATCCCCCGGCATCCATAAATTCAAGATATTCTGAATTGGTAACCAGTTTATTGGAGATCTCAAATTCATTTAAAAATACTTTATGCAAGCCAATTTCATTATCGTAAAAAAAAGAGTTTCCTTGATGGCCTATTTCATAAATACCTTCAGGAATCTTTATCCATTTTAGATCAATATTTTGTGTAGAATTCTCTTCAAATTCAGCATATTTTGGCAATAACGGATTATTACCAAGAATGTATTTTATATCTGTAAGTAAAAGCTCTTGATGTTGTTTTTCGTGATGACATCCAATTTCCAAAACATTTAAGATCTCCTCAGAAAAAGTATCATTTTTCTCGAAAAATTTAGAAATGGCATTGGTGACGTGGGTTCTATATTTATAGATCCAAGCAACAGTAGGTCTGGAAAGATTACCTCTATCTGTCCTCACTACTTTTTCCCCAACACTTTCGTAATAACTATTGAAAACAAATGCAGAATGCTCATCGAATACCTCATAATCATTCAGATATTTTTTCAGAACAAATTCTTCGAAGAACCAAGTTGAATGCCCCAAATGCCATTTTGGAGGAGAAACATCGGGAATAGGCTGTACTACATAATCTTCAATTTCCAGAGGTGCACAAATCGATTCCGTTTGCGCTCTGGTATCATTAAAAAGTTGAAATAGCTTTTCTTTTGTAATCATAATAAGAGCGGTAAGCTTTGCTACCTCTCAAAGTTAAACTATTTTGGGAATAGGTGAAATGAACCTGAGTTAAGGGGAAGTTAAAATGTGTTTATAGATATAGCTTAAATAGATATAGCTTAAAAATTAAACGGCATCTTATATTTAACTTCAATTTTTTTACCACCACTATGTCCAGGTTTCATTACCGGAAATAGGTTGGTAATTCTAATGGCTTCTTGATTTACGAGTTTTTCCGGTCCTTCAGCAGATGCTTTACAAACCTTTCCATTTTCGTCTATATAAAAAGTGATGACAGATCGTCCTCTTACAATTTTACCGTTGGCATCTTTTGGATACTTAAAATTAGCTTTTATATGTTTGGCTAACATTTTATTAAAACAATCGTCTACAGGGATATCGCTAGTTTCGCATCCAGGCCAAATAGGTCCAATTTCCTTAATTGTAATGGTATTCCCTTTAACTGTAACTCCTTCTTGGGCTTGAGTATTTGCAGTAAAAATAAAAATAGCGGCAATAAAAATAAATTTTTTCATGGTAGGTACTATTAATTAAACTGCGACTTTTCCTTTTATATGTGGGTGCGGGTCGTAGTTTTCTAAGGTAAAGTCATCAAATTTAAAGCCAAAGATGTCTTTTACCTCTGGATTGATCTTCATAGTAGGTAAGGATCTAAGATCTCGATCTAACTGTAATTCCAGTTGTTCTATATGATTGTTGTAGATATGAGCATCTCCAAAGGTGTGAATAAAATCTCCAGCTTGATAACCACATACCTGCGCCACCATCATTGTAAACAAAGCGTAAGATGCAATATTGAAAGGAATTCCTAAAAATATATCGGCACTTCTCTGGTAAAGCTGACAAGATAATTTACCCTCGGCTACATAGAATTGAAAAAATGCATGACAAGGGGGTAATGCAGCTTTTCCATTGGCAACATTTTCTGAAAATGATTTTGTAGTATCTGGTAATACCGAAGGATTCCATGCAGAAACTAACATTCTTCTGCTGTTTGGATTATTCTTTAAAGTATCTATCAATTCTGCAATCTGGTCTATTTCCTCATTGTTCCAATTTCTCCATTGGTGTCCATATACTGGGCCTAGCTCTCCATTCTCATCTGCCCAATCATTCCAAATACGCACGCCATTTTCCTGAAGATATTCTATATTAGTATCGCCATTTAAAAACCAGAGCAGTTCATAAATAATAGATTTAAGGTGCAATTTTTTGGTAGTGACCATTGGAAAACCTTCGCTTAGATTGAAGCGCATCTGGTAACCGAAAACACTTTTTGTTCCTGTGCCGGTTCTGTCTCCTTTTTGAGTCCCGTTTTCTAGGACGTGCTTTACAAGATCGTGGTATTGTTTCATGGTAAGGTCTTTCTGAAATACTTTAAAATATATTTTCTAAAAATAAGAAAAGAGGTAAAAACAACTGCTGAATTTCCTAAGAGTTATCAACCTTGTATCAACTCAACATGTTAATCCTCTAAATCTTTCACTGCACAGCGATCTGCATGATGAGCATTTCGTTCTCCCATGGGTTTTTCTTGGCCAATAGTAGTATCATATCTGGTTTGATGTTCCATTTCAGAATTTATTTCTGCACCCAACAATATGATAAATGCTGTTAAAAAGAGCCATAGCATTAAAATAGCTACAGCTGCAAAACTTCCATAGAGATCATCATAGCTACCAAAATTGCTCACATACCAAGAAAATAGCATGGAGCCTGCAAGCCAAAGCAGCGATCCTAGAAACGCACCCCAACTTACCCAACGTAATTTGGGACTGCGACGGTTGGGAGCTATTTTGTAAACCATACTTAACGTTAAGACAAGAATTACTCCTAGCAAAACCCAACGAACCCAGGTAAGCATATGTTCTATTTGAGTGGTAAGTCCAAGATTTTTAATGAGTAAAGGAAAAAAAATAACGATCAATAAACTGATAAGTCCAACTACAACTCCACCTAAAGTGAAGAGAAGAGTCAATATGTTTTTTTTGATAATACCTCGGGTATCCTTCTCATTATAAGCAATATTCACTCCCTGAAAAAGGGCGTTGGTTCCTTTATTTGCACTCCAAATACTTACTAAAACACTTATAGCCAATCCCCATCCAATTTCATTTTTAGACTTTTCAATAACAGGCTCCAAAAAATCTTTTATCATTCCAAATGCCTGTTGTGGCATTATGTGACTCAATTTGGAGATTTGCTCTCGGATTTGTTCTTGTTCCAGCACCAAACTATACACGGAAATTGTTGCGATGATAGTGGGGAAAACTGCCAGGAAGAAATAAAATGCTACTCCTGCAGCAACAATCTGAACATTATCGGATTTCATTTCATGGAAAGTTCTTTTACCGATATCTATCCATCCTGCCATAGGAATCTGGTGAGGCCATTGGGCATCTTCCCCACGATATTTTCTAGCTTTTTGATTTTGATCCATTCTAATTGGTGAAAATTTTCCTTATTAAAAAAGCATATAAATAGCATTTCCCAATTCAGAGTTATTCAATTAATTAATAGAAATACTTCTACAAAGATTGATAAGGTAATTTTTCATAGATCTTTACTTATTATCAAAACTTGCATTAGAGATAATTTCTCTATAAAAGACTCAATACTTTTTTCTGCTTTAAGATAAAGTTTTTTAAAATAGTAAATAGATTTTTCAACTAAAAGGTTTACCCAATAATCATTCCCGCAATGGTAGCAGAAAGTAAGGATGCAATAGTACCCCCTAAAAGTGCTTTCATTCCAAATTCAGAAAGTGTTTTACGCTGTCCAGGAGCCAAAGAACCTATTCCGCCAATTTGTATTCCGATAGAAGCAAAATTAGCAAATCCACAAAGCATATAAGTTGCCATAATCACAGATTTCTCGTAGTTCAGACTAAGCGCATTCATTGGGTTCTTAAGATCTGCTAACTGAATATATCCAACAAATTCGCTGGCCGCAAGCTTAATACCGAGGAGTTGGCCCATAAGCATCATATCTTCTTTCGCCACACCTATGAGCCACATTAAAGGAGCGAACAAAGTTCCCAAAATAGATTCCAATGAAAATTTAGTGTAAGGAGTATTTTCTGCCATTACCGAATTTAGGGTTGTAATTCCACCAATCCAACCTAATAGATAATTTATCATTGCAATAAATGCTATAAACACAAGCAACATAGCAGCTACGTTGGCTGCAAGCTTTAATCCTTCTGTAGTACCGTTAGCAATAGCATCTAATATATTGGAACCAATTTTTTCAGAAGAAACCTCCACATTGGTATTAATAGCTTCAATTTGAGGGTACAACATCTTTGAAATAACAATTGCTCCTGGAGCTGCCATTACAGATGCCGCCAATAAATGTTTCGCAAATTGCAACCTCAATTCCGGATCGTCACCACCCAAAAAACCTATATATGCCGCAAGAACACCACCGGCAACAGTTGCCATACCACCAATCATTACCAATAGCATTTCAGAACGATTCATACGTTCTAAATATGCTTTTATCATTAATGGTGCTTCAGTTTGACCTAAAAATATATTTCCCGCAACGCTCAAACTTTCAGCACCTGAAATGCCCATTAACTTAGTTAGAACTTTTGCCATTCCTTTTACAACAATTTGGATAACCCCGAGGTAAAACAATACAGAAGTTAATGCGGAAAAGAAGATGATTGTTGGTAATACTTGGAATAAAAAGATAAATCCGAAGCTGTCTACATCCATCATACCACCCAATAAAAATTCACTTCCAGCTCTGGTGAAATCAAGTATCAAAACGAAGATCCCACCAACAAACTCAAATATGTTTTTTACAAAAGTGATCTTTAAAACTCCAATAGCAAGTAACAATTGTGCTCCCAATCCAATAAGAACCGTCTTCCAGTTTATGGATCTTCTACTGCTACTAAACAAAAAAGCAATTAGTAAAAGGGATACCATTCCTAAAACACCTCTCGCAACACTATTGAAGGAGATTCCAGCGCTTGGAATGATCTGTTTGTTGGTACTTACAGGGATGACTTCTTCTAATAGGAGAGGAGTTTCCCTAAAAGTATAGGTGCCACTGTTGTCTGATAATTGTAGAGCTCCTTCGGTTAATTCGTTAATTCTAAATCTTTTAATCGAATCTCCTGCAGGCTTAGTGTAGAAAAACACCAATAAATTATTCTGATATAAATAATCTCCTTCGGATTTCAGGGAGTCGTTATCTTCAGACTTAATTGTGAATCTGCCTTCCTCTAAAATTAAGTTGTCATTGGACGAAAATTCAGAAGTGCTTTGTGTACTATCTTTAAATGACTCGAAGGTCCATGATTTTGAAATTGATTGGGAATGAGCGGTAATAATTCCGAATAAAATAAAGAACAGGCAAAACCAGTATTTCTTCATAAACAACTACTTATTTTCTTTTTGAAATCTCGTCTCTAATTCTGGCTGCCTTTTCATAATTTTCATTCTTAACCGACTGATCTAGTAAGTTTTCTAATTCGTCGAGAGACATATTTTTATAATCGTTTCCTTCTGGTTCTATATTTTCTGCAAAAATATCGGCTACTTTAGCTTCATTTTTTTCGCTAGTTGGCGTAAGTGCTCCTGATTCTCCTTTGAGAAAGATACCGGCTTTGTCTAAAATATTCTTATAGGTGAAAATTGGTGCATTAAACCTTAGAGCTAAAGCTATGGCGTCGCTAGTTCTGGCGTCTACAACCTCTTCAATTTTGTCTCGCTCACAAATGAGGCTGGAATAGAAAACACCATCTACTAATTTATGGATGATTACTTGTTTTACTGTAATGGCAAATCTGTCACAAAAGTTTTTAAATAGATCGTGAGTAAGAGGCCGAGGAGGTTTTATTTCCTTTTCCAAGGCTATGGCAATAGACTGTGCCTCGAAGGCTCCAATAACAATTGGGAGTTTTCTATCGCCGTCTACCTCACTTAATATAAGTGCGTAGGCGCCATTTTGGGTTTGACTATAAGAGATTCCTTTTATATTTAGGCGTATTAAGCTCATATACCAATAATTGGAAAGGGCTGTCTAAATAAGGACATAATACCAGATTTAGACAGCCCTTTTAATGCTCGCAAGGTAAAAAAATTATGCGTTTTTAGCTTTAAATTCTTTTAGTTTTTCATTTAGTCTGGGGACAATTTCGAAGGCGTCTCCAACAACCCCATAATCTGCTGCCTTAAAGAATGGCGCTTCAGGATCGTTATTTATTACCACTTTTACTTTTGAAGAGTTAATTCCCGCTAAATGTTGAATTGCTCCGGAGATACCAATAGCGATATATAAATTGGATGCTACAGGTTTTCCTGTTTGTCCAACGTGCTCACTATGAGGTCTCCAGCCCATATCGCTAACCGGTTTAGAACATGCAGTTGCAGCTCCTAAAGTTTCAGCTAAATCTTCTATCATTCCCCAGTTCTCAGGACCTTTTAATCCTCTTCCACCAGAAACAACGATCTCTGCATCTGCAATAGTCACTTTATCTTTGGCTTTATCAACATTGGTAACATTCACTGAAAAATCTTCTGAAGATAAGTTAGGAGAAAAATCTTCTACTTTAGCATCAGCTTGAGTTTCCTTAATACCAAATGCATTTTTAGAAACTCCTATGATCTTTATGTCGGTATCAATTTTTGTAAAATTGAAAGCTTTGTTAGTGAAGGCAGTTCTTTTTACTACAAATGGACTAGCACTTTCTGGAAGTGAAACCACATTAGATGCGTATCCCGCATTTAAATGAACCGCTAACAGTGGGGCTAAATATTTACTATTAGCACTCTGGCTAACAACCACCACTTTAGTTCCTTCTTTATCTGCGGCTTGTTTAATCGCATCTGCATAAGCCTCTGCATTAAAGTTTTTCAATTTATCATTGTTAACTTTTAATACTTTATCTACACCATATGTAGCAAGTTCAGAAACATCATCTGTATTAAAAGTGATTCCTGTAACTGTGGTTTGAAGCATTTGAGCAACTTCCTTAGCATAGGAAGCAACCTCTAATGATGCTGTTTTAAATTTTCCTTCTTCGGATTCTATATATACTAAAACTGACATTTTTTTATTTTTTTTGTGATGGATATTGATTTTTACTGAAAAGGGCTTTGTAGCCTTATTCTAATTAAATAACCTTAGCTTCTGTATGAAGTAGTTGGATCAACTCATCTAAATTATCTGAATCTACCAATTTCACTGCACCTCTTGGCGCTGGCTTTTCAAATTTCTCCACTTCTGTTTGTACATTAACTTCAACAGGTTCTACCACATTTAGAGGTTTTTTTCTGGCCATCATTATGCCGCGCATGTTCGGAATTCTTAGATCACTTTCTTCAACTAATCCTTTTTGTCCGCCAATAACAAGGGGTAATTTTGCTGTAACGGTTTCCTTTCCTCCATCTATTTCTCTAATAGCAGTGGCTTCTTGTCCTTCTATTTCAAGTCCAATACAGGTATTTACAAAATTGGCTTGTAACAATGCCGCTAGCATACCTGGAACCATTCCACCATTATAATCTATAGACTCTCTTCCAGCTATAACAAGATCGTAAGCTCCATCTTTAACAACATTTGCTAATTGTTTAGCTACCTGAAATCCATCTGTTGCAGCAGTATTTACGCGAATTGCGTTATCTGCTCCAATAGCTAATGCTTTTCTTAAGGTAGGTTCAGTCTCAGGACCTCCTACATTAATTACATCTACCGTTGCTCCTTGTTTTTCTTTGAACCACATTGCACGGGTAAGACCAAATTCATCATTCGGATTTATTACAAACTGAACTCCGTTGGTGTCAAACTGAGTATTATTATCTGTAAAATTGATCTTGGAGGTAGTGTCTGGTACGTGACTTATACACACTAATATCTTCATCTATATTGTCTTTTTAAAATAAATATTTTTCGTGAACACGAAGATAGGGAAATTTAAAGACAATTTACTATGCATGCATAATAAATATTTTACAACTTAGATGTAGTTTAAACTTTTCTGAATTAATATTTTTGTTTTTTAATAGTTAAAGAATTAATAGTAGAGATATATAGAATGAAGACAATTCAA
>JBBSVD010000026.1:0-25193 GCA_038233835.1 Flavobacteriales bacterium
AAAAGAATTATCAATTCTTAGTTGATATCGGCTATAATGGTATGTTCCACTTGTGCAATTATAGAACTTATTTCATCTGAATTTGCCGGTATCGGTTTATGAACCTTCATTTGAATATTATGGCCAATCCCTAGAGGAAAGGTTCCGTATTCAAATAATTTCCAGGAGTTATTAATAGTTATAGGAACAACTAAGGAATGTGGCATTTTTTTAAGCATGATCTGTAAACCTGTCAAAGCAAATTTCTTGGGTCTGCCATCCCTGCTTCGCGTTCCTTCTGGAAAAATAACGGCAGAATGATGAGTTTTATTAAGATATTCTGCAAATTTTGAAATGGTTACCACAGCCTGTTTAGGGTTCTTTCTGTCAATTAATGCAGATCCACCATGCCTTAAATTATAGGAGATTCCAGGAATTCCTTTCCCTAATTCTTTCTTGCTAATAAACTTGGGGTAATGCTTTCTCAAATACCAGATAATTGGTGGAATATCGTAGAGCCCTTGATGATTAGAAACAAAGATGCATGGCACATCTGTAGGGATCTTATGCGGATTATCTATGGTAAAGGTGGTTCCCAAAATATTTAGGCACCTCATAAGACAGAAATTAAAAACATCTACCGAAGTTTTATGAGCCTCTTTTCCAATAAAGGTGAAGCAGAACCATTGGATCCCATGAAAGAGCACTAAGGTTAAAAAGAAAAAGAAGTAAGATATAATGGAAAGGGGATACGCAAGTATTTTCTTCATCTCAAATTATGATTGCTACAAAAATACATTTTATTAGAATTATTAAAACCCTTTAGTTAATCCAATTTTACGCAATCGCCATCTATACAACCAATAGATTGTGGCGGATTAACTAAACTGCAATCGCTCATTATTTCATTTTGTTTATTGTAGGCAGCTTCAGCCGTAGTATAGTTTTTAACTAATTCCTGCACTTTAACCAGATCTACTTCAGAAGAGAATACTAAATAACCTTGAGGTCCGCCGCAGGCTTTGCTTCCGTAAGCCATATAGCTGCATTGCGAATTTTCGGTGCAATTTTTTGAAGCCACTAAATCCTTAATTTGTTCAAGTTGCCGTTCCAGATCACTGGCAGAGATCTGCGGAATTTCTTCGGAATGCTGACAACTTCCGGCGGTGCTCACAAAAAGTAAAAGAAGAATAAGGAGTTTCATTGCTGATTATACTTTTCAGGTTAAAAAGGAAAGATACTAAAATATCTAAATAATAGCGCGCATAAAAAAAGCCGATCTTATTAAGAATCGGCTTAATATATTTAAGAAGTACTATCTAACAAAACTCGTTAAAAGCACTTGTCAAATTATCTGCGATCATCTCTGCAGGTCGCCCTTCAATGTGATGACGCTCTAACATATGAACTAATTCACCATCCTTGAACAAAGCCATACATGGAGAAGATGGAGGAAATGGAATCATATATCCACGGGCTTTATCTGTTGCTGCAGCATCTACACCTGCAAATACAGTTACTAAATTATCCGGAGTTTTACCATTTTGCAATGAAATTCGAGCTCCCGGTCTTGCATTAGCTGCTGCGCAACCACAAACGGAATTCACAACTACCAAGGTAGTTCCCTTTTTTTCCATTGCAGCATCCACATCTGCTTCTGTATGTAATTCTTGAAAACCTATTTTAGTTAGGTCTTCTCTCATTGGTTTAACTAAATCTGCTGGATACATATATAGAATTGTTTATTAAAGATTTATAAAGCACAAAGATACAAATTATGTTTTGCAATGCTTATCTCGATTTCCTATTTGATAATAGCTTCAGGTTATAGGGAGATCACTAATTTTATAATTAGCTGAAGGTTTAAAACGTATTCAAAATAGTATATTTGCCGCTTATCAAGTTGGAATATATGTTTAAATGGATATTGGCCGTAATTGGCTTTATGTTTATAAAATACCCGGGAGCAGTTTTGGGGTTTATTTTAGGAACGGTAATAGATAACTGGAATCGTTCTTCCGGAGGATTTAATTCTGTTTTTAAAACTGAAAGTAGCACAGTATCACCCGGCGATTTTGAATTGAATTTGCTTTCATTAGCTTCTTTAGTTATAAAGGCAGATGGTCAAGTTTCTCAAACCGAAATGGATTATGTACGAACTTATTTTGTGCAAGCTTATGGGAAAGAGCGGGCTAATGCTACCTTTAGGACCTTTAATGAAGTAATAAAGAATAGAGAGATCTCTGCGCAACGCATAGGTTTATATCTTCAGCAGCGTACCAAATACGAGGTTCGACTTCAAATTTTGCATTTTTTGTTCAGCATAGCACAGGCAGATGGAAACATTTCAAATTCTGAATTGTCTCAATTACAATCTATCGCTCGATTTTTAGCTTTAAATAATAGAGATTTTGAAAGCATTAAGGCAATGTTCTTTAAGAGCGCAGATAATGCTTATAAGATACTTGAGATCGAAAAATCTGCAACAGATGCTGAAGTTAAAAAAGCATTTAGAACCATGGCTAAAAAATATCATCCAGATAAACTTCAACATATGGATGAAGCTTACCGAAGTGGTGCCGAAGATAAATTCAGAATGGTTCAGGAAGCCTACGAAAAGATCCAAAAAGAAAGAGGAAATTAAAAACTTAAGAAAACAACATTATTTCGAGGTTAATTACAATATTTTTAGGCTTGTCTAAAAATAAATTTGCTTCAGCTTGAAAATAATTGCATCTTTGTTTTATGAATTATAAGATAGTCTGTTTTTCAGTATTGTTCCTAACTCTTGGGTATAGAGGATATTCTCAACAAGTTACTATTCCAGAGCTAGTAACAGATAGGCCAGATGCTACAGAATCCTCGGTTTTAATTCCTAAAGGTTATTTTCAAATTGAATTGGGATCACAATTTTCAAACGGAGATGATCAAGATGAACTGACCATTGGAACTGGATTACTAAGGATTGGTGTTTTAGAGAATTTAGAATTGAGACTTGGCTTAGATTATTCAAGGTTTAAATTCAAAAACCCAGCTATAGAGGAAGATTATAATTCATTTAGTCCATTACTGGTTGGTTTTAAAATTGGAATTGCAAAAGAGAAGGGAATTTTACCAGAGATAGCTTTGTTAAGTCACCTTTATCTCCCCTATACCTCCTTTTCTTTTCAAAATACTGGCTTAGATATGCGATTAGCCTTTAGCCATAGCTTATCAGACCAATCAGGTATTTCCTATAATCTAGGTGCCGGCTGGGATGGTATAAGTGATGGGCTTCAATACCTCTATTCACTTTCTTATGGATATAATATCAGCTCCAAATTAGGGTGGTATGCTGAGATATATGGCGATATACCGGAGAACTTAGAGGCAATTCACTATTTGGATAGTGGGTTTACCTACAAGCTGGCAGATATTTTTCAGTTAGATGCGTATATAGGAACAGCGATTAATAATGATCCAAAGCTTATTTTGGGTGCTGGACTTAGTTATAGAATGCCTAATTAATTATCAAATATGTTTAGTCTCTCTGAAGAAAATTATTTAAAAGCGATCTTTCACTTAGAACGAGCATTTCCTGCAGGTGTAAGCACTAATGCTCTGGCAGATGAAATGAATACCAAAGCATCTTCTGTCACCGATATGATTAAGAAGCTGTCTGAGAAGAAACTGGTAGATTATAAAAAATATCAAGGTGTAAAATTAAGCGAACCAGGAAGAGAAACAGCGGTAAATGTTATTAGAAAACACCGCCTATGGGAGGTTTTTTTGGTAGAAAAGTTAGGATTTGCTTGGGATGAAGTTCATGAGGTGGCAGAGCAGCTGGAACATATTAAATCTGAAAAATTGATAAAAGAGCTTGATAGATTTCTGGATTTTCCGAAACGGGATCCTCACGGAGATCCAATTCCAGACTCTAAGGGGAATTTCATAAATTCTAACAAGGTTTTATTGGCCGAACTGAATAAAGGAGAATCTGGTATATGCATTGGAGTAAAAGTCTCTTCTCCGGAATTCCTTCAATATTTAGACAAGAATAAAATTGCATTAGGACAATTAATAGTGATCCTTGAAAAGGAATCTTTTGATCAGTCCATGCTAATAAACCTAAATGGAAAAGAACTTAAAATTTCTAATGTGATCTCGAGTAACTTATATATTAAAATCTCTTAAATTATGATGGAAACTATAATTGCTTATCTGGAAGGAATAGATCCAGTTTTAGCAGCGCTATACGCAACACTTTTTACTTGGGGAGTTACCGCACTTGGAGCTTCGTTGGTGTTTTTCTTTAAAAAGATGAATCGTGCGGTTTTTGATGGAATGCTCGGTTTTACCGGTGGAGTAATGGTTGCAGCAAGTTTTTGGAGTTTACTAGCTCCCGGTATTGAAATGAGCCCGGGGGAAGGATTTATGAAAGTGGTCCCAGCAGCAGTTGGATTTTTCTTTGGAGCATTATTTATTTTTGGACTGGACAAGATCTTGCCACACGTTCATGTAAACTTCAAAATGGATGAAAAAGAGGGAATTAAAACCCCTTGGCATAAATCTGTATTATTAACCTTGGCAATCACTCTGCACAACATTCCAGAAGGTTTAGCAATAGGTGTTTTATTTGGCGGTGTTGCCGCTGGTTTTGATGGTGCAACCATTGGAGGAGCAGTAGCTCTAGCTATTGGAATTGGATTACAGAATTTCCCGGAAGGTTTTGCCGTAGCAATGCCGCTAAGAGGGCAAGGTTTAAGTAGGTGGAAAAGTTTTAATTACGGGCAACTTTCTGCTGCAGTCGAGCCTATTGCGGCGGTTTTAGGAGCTTGGGCTGTTATGACGTTCCAACCTATACTTCCTTATGCCTTAGCATTTGCGGCTGGTGCAATGATCTTTGTTGTAGTAGAAGAAGTAGTTCCAGAATCACAAAGAGATAGATTTACAGATATTTCTACCATGGGATTCATTGGAGGATTTATCCTAATGATGACTTTAGATGTTGGTTTGGGCTAATATTTGCAACAATCAAATTTGGTTTAAGTCTTTAAAGAAAAATTAGTATGAAATATATATTGTTTTTAGGCATCTTCTTCGGAATTACCTCTGTATATGCACAAGATTACACTGAAAAAATAAGCATTGAAAGTTTATTAAGTCCGGGAGAGCTATTTTCTTTTGAAAATAAATCGATACGTTTTAAGAAAGTGATTTCAGATTCCAGATGTCCTAAAGATGTAACCTGTATTTGGGCTGGTGAAGCTAAAGTTTTAGTAGCTATTTCAGAAAATGGTAAGGAAATAGAGGAGAAGATAATCACTTTACGAGACGCAAAGAATTTTACCTTCAGTTTTGCAGATTCAGAGATTCTCTATTCTTTAAATGCGCTAGATCTATATCCTTATCCTATATCTACACATAAAATTGAAGATTCAGAATATTGTTTAAAACTTCAGCTCAGTAAAGAATAAGGCTTTTAACTACAACCGCAACCTGAAACTCCGCAACCTTTTTCAGATTCTTTTTTGCTTTTTAAAAAGGCAGGTTTCCATACAAATTTAGTGATCACATATCCTACTGCGATTAAAAAGGTAATAAAGACCAATATGTTTTGTAATACGTCCATGATACTTATTTAAGTCGGTTTACATTTAATTTCTTACACTACTTTAAAAGCTGAAAAGCAATTAAAGCTACCACGTAGGCAAAGGCACTCATTATCACTAATTGTAATAAAGGCCATTTCCAGGTGTTGGTTTCCTTTTTTACTATAGCTAAGGTACTCATACATTGCATAGCAAAGGCATAGAATAGCAATAAACTTATTCCGCTGGCAAAGGTGAATAAAGGCCCACCCAATATCGGATTTACCTCTGCAGCCATTCTGTTTTTAATAGTTTCTTCTTCGTCGCTACCCACGCTATAAATAGTTGCCAAAGTTCCAACAAATACTTCTCGAGCAGCAAAAGAACTCACTATGGCAATTCCAATTTTCCAATCATAGCCTAAAGGTGTTACCGCAGGCTCTATACCTCTTCCAATTATTCCTATATAAGAATGCTTCAATTTATAGGCTGCAATTTCTTCTTCTAAATTAGAATGGGTTTCGGCATCAACATTATAGGTAGAAGTTACAATCTCTTCTGCTTTATTAAAATTATCTCCAGGGCCATAACTCGCTAGAACCCATAAAATAATAGAGATTGCCAGAATGATCTTTCCTGCTCCAAGCACGAAAGATTTTGTTTTCTCCACCACATTAATTGCCACATTCTTGATCATTGGCAACTTGTAATTGGGCATTTCGATCACGAAATAACTCTTGCTTTTTATTTTAAGGATCTTATTTAGGATCCAGGCAGATACTATTGCAGTTCCAAATCCTAATAGATAAAGCATCATTAAGGTTAAACCCTGAAGATTAAAGCCTAAGAAGCTTTCATCTGGAATTACTAAAGCAATAATTATGAGATATACCGGAAGTCTGGCAGAACAAGTTGTAAAGGGAACCACAAGAATAGTTATAAGTCGCTCTTTCCAATTTTCTATGTTCCTTGCTGCCATAACCGCAGGAATAGCACAGGCAGTTCCGGAAACCAAGGGAACAACACTTTTTCCGCTTAGCCCAAACCTTCGCATAATCCTGTCCATTAAGAAGACCACTCTACTCATATATCCACTTTCTTCAAGCAGTGATATAAAAAAGAACAGAAAGGCAATTTGCGGAATAAATATTACAATACCGCCCAAACCCGGGATAATACCTTCCGCTATTAGATTAGTAAAAGGACCTGCAGGCATTATGTTTTTAGTCCATTCGCTTAAAGAGGCAAAGGTGGTATCTATAAAATCCATTGGATAACTGGACCAATTATAGATAGCCTGAAATATAACCAGCAAGACCATAAAAAAGATCACATATCCCCAAACTCGATGCGTTAAGATCCTGTCGAATCTAATTCTTAGATCTGTAGCTGAGTTCAAGTCTATTTTTAGACCTTCTTTTAGTAATCCATTTATAAATTGATATCTTAAAATGGTTTCTTTTTGCTGAAGCCTTTTTAGATCACTGTTGCTTTTTATATGAAAATTGGTTTCTTTATGTAAAGCATGTCTGTTTACATTTCCGAAGTTCACATCTTGCGTGATTACGAGCCAAAGTTTGTATAAAGATTGATTAGGAAATGCCTTTCTCAATCGCTCAAAATATTCGGGATCCATGATTGAAGCATGTAAACAAGGTTCAGTAGAAATTTGGCGGTAATTAAGGATCATTTCTTTTAGCTCCTCTATTCCGGTATTTTTCCTAGCACTAACTAAAGCAACTTTGGTATTAAGCTTTGCTTCCAAAACTTCGATATCCAATGTGATCCCTTTACGCTTCATTCTATCGGCCATGTTGATAACCAGAATGGTCGGAATTTCAAGATCTTTTATTTGGGTGAAAAGAAGTAGATTTCGTTTAAGATTTTCCACATCGCTAACTACTACTGCAACATCTGGAAAATCCCGGTCGTTTTTATTCAGCAATAATTCTATAACCACATTCTCATCAAGGGAGGATGCATTTAAACTGTAAGTTCCAGGTAGGTCTAAAATATGGGCTTTTAATCCTCGGGGAAGTTTGCAGATCCCTTCTTTTTTTTCTACCGTAATACCGGGGTAATTCCCAACTTGCTGGTTAAGTCCGGTAAGCTGATTGAAAACAGATGTTTTACCGGTATTAGGGTTCCCGATTAAAGAAACATTAATTTGTTTCCCCATAACATTATATTAATTCTATTTCTATTAGCAATGCCGTCTCCTTGCGAATTGCCAAATGGCTACCGTTAATGTTCAAATACATAGGATCTCTAAAAGGAGCAGTTTGCACCAGCTCTACTAGATTTCCTGGTAAGCAGCCCATTTCCAAGAGTTTTAAAGGAATTTTGTCTACACTAAAATCCTTAATGATCCCTCGCTGGCCTCTTTGTAAATGAGCAACAGTTAGCTTCATTTTTATTTAGATTGATTTTAAACAAGGCAAAAATAGTTTAAAAAAGAGTCTTAGAAAAGTTTAGGCAAGAAAAGAATGATCACTGATATTCTGCTTTCAGAATTTTGATATCTTCGAGTAAATCATCTATAGCTTCAGCATTGGTCCCATCATAAAAACCTCTTATTCTTTTCTCCTTATCTACCAAAATAAAATTCTCGGTATGTATCATATCATAAGCTCCACCATCGCCATCTGTTTTGGTAGCTAGGTAAGATTTTCTAGCCAGATCGTAAATTTGTTTTTTGTCTCCGGTCACTAAATTCCATTTGGCATCATTCACTCCTTTTTCCAGTGCGTAATTTTTAAGTTGAGGCACACTGTCTGCCACGGGAATTACAGAATGTGAAAGCAAGAGCACTTCTGGATCATCTTTTAATCGTTCCTGTATCTCCAGCATATGTCCAGTCATGATAGGACAAATAGTGAGGCAGGTAGTAAAGAAAAAATCTGCTACATAAATCTTATCCTTGTAGGTGTCTTGGGTAACCGTTTCCCCATTTTGATTTAGAAGATTGAAGTCGGCTATTTTATGATATTTTCTAACAAATTGCACTGTGGTATCTACCAATTCTGAATTTACCATGCTAGGCTGAAAAATGGGTAATTTTTTTTCAGGTTTCAATAATGTGTAAATAGAATAAATAATAATAATAGAGAGAATTGCCATCACTATGACAAGGGGTTTGTATTTTGAGAAAAACCGCAGCATTATAAATAATTTGTTGCAAAATTAAAGCCTTCTAATTTAATATAGGCAAGTGAAATATTAAATTTTCTAAAGTAGGCTATTCAAGAGCTTTTTATACTTTTACAGGAATTTTTAAAAGGTTACTTTTACGCGATTTAAAATTTGAAGAAGATAGAATGGATCCATTTTTAATAAAAGCAATACAATTAATTCTCAGTTTGTCATTATTGATCGTTTTACATGAGTTCGGTCATTTTATACCAGCAAAATTATTCAAAACAAGAGTAGAGAAATTCTACTTGTTCTTTGATGTAAAGTTTGCACTTTTCAAGAAAAAAATAGGAGGAACCGAATATGGTTTAGGATGGTTACCTCTTGGTGGTTATGTTAAAATATCCGGGATGATAGATGAGAGTATGGACAAGGAGCAAATGGCGCTTCCTCCAAAACCTTGGGAATTTAGAAGTAAACCGGCATGGCAACGATTAATCATAATGTTGGGTGGAGTTACTGTGAACTTGATTCTTGGTTTCCTTATTTATATGATGGTATTATTTGTTTGGGGAAGCTCTTTTGTTGGGCCAGATGATATGCCACGTGGATTTGCAATTGCAGAAGAGTTTAAAACATTCGGTTTTGAAGATGGAGATAGGATCTTAAGAGTGAATGGCGAAGAATTTGAAAATAGTGTAGATATAAACCGATTCCTTTTTATGAGGGATATAAATAGCATCACGGTAATCCATCAAACTGGTGATGAAGAAACTATTGCTATTCCAAAAGATATAGGTTCTCAAATGTTCCAAGAAGGAGTTATGCAACCCTTTGTACCTATTCAGGATGCTGTTTTAGATTCTGTAGTTACAGAGCTTGCAGCTTATAAAGCAGGCTTAAGACAAGGAGATAGTTTGATCTCCATCAACAAGCAAGAAATAGGATATTGGCATGAATTAGCTCCAATTACCTCTGAAAGTAAAGAAAAAGAGTTAGAAGTGGTGTTTAAAAGAGGCGGAGATATCATGAGTGTTATGGTAACTCCAGATGAAGAGGGTAAACTTGGATTTTATGGGAAAAGAGATTTTGATGTTCAAACTAGAGAGTACGGACTATCTGAAAGTATAAAGGAAGGCTTTAACTACGGATATTGGACGCTTCATGATTATGTAGCACAATTCAAATATGTATTTACTGCAAAAGGCGCAACACAGGTAGGTGGATTTGGTGCAATTGGAGGCTTATTCCCTGATGCTTGGGATTGGCAAGGATTCTGGTTGGCAACCGCCTTAATTTCTATCATATTAGCATTCATGAATATCTTGCCAATTCCAGCCTTGGATGGTGGACACGTAATTTTCTTGCTTTACGAGATAGTAACAGGTAAAACGCCTAACGAGAAATTCATGGAATATGCCCAAATGCTTGGGTTCTTTATATTGATCGCATTGGTATTATTTGCCAATGGAAATGACCTATATCGCTGGTTGTTTGATTAATAGCAGACAACTAAAATGCGGACAATAATTTTTATCATAAATTCGTAAAAAAAAGTGGATTTTTGTTTTGTAAGGATTCAAAAATTGATTATATTTGCAACCGCAAAAGAGGAATATTTTAGTCTCTAATGCAGTCTAGATTAAGAGTTAGGATTATTAAAATAGCAAATACGGTCTTTTAAGAAACATAAAAATATTTTCCTCCTTAGCTCAGCTGGTTAGAGCATCTGACTGTTAATCAGAGGGTCCTTGGTTCGAGCCCAAGAGGAGGAGCAAAAAGCCTGGCATTTATGTCAGGCTTTCTTGTTTGCAATATTTTCGGCATAGTTTTTTTAAAGAAGTAAATCATCATAGAATTTTTTTCATTTTCCCTATTCTTTTTTTCTAAACAAAGCCAGGTGTTGAATTATAGTTCTGCTTTCCAGTCCTCCTGCCAAGGCGCCGGTAGTTACTCCAACTGTGCTTATAAAAACTGCAATCCTTATCTTATCTTCCAACAATATTTCCGGTTTGCTTAAAGTGGGCCAGGTGCGCATGAGATCTTCTGGGAAAACATACAGTTCTATCACCATCATCAAAGCTCCTACCATGAGAAAAAGTCCAATGCAGGCAAGGAAAATGCTGAAATAGATAACTGTGTTGGCCACGGCCAAATGTTCTGTAATAATCCTTTTTTCCCTTTTCGGAAGAAATAGAGATTGCACCCGTACCAGGTAAAAGCTAGCTAACATTATGCTTATAATCGCAAAAAATGCAGCTGTTCCATTTGTCATTCCTAAACCTACATCCCAGATCTCTGCATTGAAAATTAGAATTATTGCGGGTGCTACTGCGGCAGTAGCTAAACCCGGCAAGGAAAGTGGGAGTAATAATGCTTTGTTCCTTATCAGTGGCCAAAAGAAATTCTTAGGATGTCTAAAGGTCATTAGGATATGAAAAATAAAGGTTTCCAGATCATTTCCATTTCTCAACTCTCTGTCTGGAGCCTTTTTTGCCGTTTTCTTAAGTGCTTTTTTTTCTTTTTCGGAAAAAGAAGGAACTTGAGTTAATGGTCTTGAGAATTCCGCTGAATTCATAATTCCTGGTTCGGTTGCAGGAGTATGCTCCAGACCCAATATATGCCCTGTTTGATGCAGAAAAAGAGCAGCAGAGTTGTAACGAACATTTGTACAGTCTAAATCCAATCTTTCCTTATTCTTGCCGGTAGAAGTAAGTTGCTTTGTGGACATAGCAATAATACGGGTGACCAATGAACTAATACCAGATACCTGTATATTTCTTCTTGACATAAGCCCAACATCTGTAATCACACAAACAAGATCATACGGTCCTACCGTCATGCTCATACTAGCTCGGTCCAGAAAATAAGAGGGGCTTCTCGATCGATCATTTTCCAGTTGAAAAATGTCAGCAATATCAAAATTCCATTTTATCCCTGTGCTTTCTTCAATTTCCGGTTTTACATCCTCAGCAAGTTGACATGCATACTTAATTATTTTATCTTTTTCTTCTAGATTCTTTACCGCAATTAGAAAACCTACATCCATTTCTGCACTGGGCTGGGGCCCCTGTGCTTTTTCTAATGCGCCAAAAAATCTTTTCCCTGAAGTAATAGCCCGAATAATTTTTGTAGAATTTATAACCCTTACCGTCCGGAGTATTCTTAAGGCATTAAATATTCTGAAAACTCGAAGTGCAGGTATTATAAGTGATATTATAGTTATCCAATTATGTTTTATAAACTGAAGTCTTCTGGGGGCTATAATTAATTTAATTAAAAATTCGAGTATAAAGAGGATCCAAATAACGGATATGAACTTCTCCTCTAATGGACTGAGTCCTCTAAAAATTTCTAAAATGAAGAGAATTAACCACCCAATTGCCAGCAGAAACATTGGTACTTCAAGATGTTCCTCAAGCTTAAAGAAAATTCTATATCGTTGTCTGTTTTCTCTCAATTTTTAAAGCGGTTAGGATTTTCTAATATTCTCAGGGAATAGCGAATTTTTTCTAAATTAGGAAAATAAATTAACTGCTGCTATAGAAAAAGCATTGTTCTAAAACTAAATCTTCTATAGGAAACAGGATTGGGAAATCTCAGTATGATTTTCTTCATCAAAATATTTATTTTTTTCTGATTTTCTGATCTTGATTCAGTGAATAGTTTTCAGCTACTCATTTCAAATTGTTTCCCTCTCTCTATACCGATAGTTGTCGGAATCTTTTCAGCATTTATTTTTATACTATCTATTTTAAAGTCCTCCCCTTAGGGGAGGATTTAGGAGGGGATATTACTACCCTCAAAATAACTTTAGAGTAGTAAGATAGGAAATCCCAAATCCAAAAGATTAAATTTGTGTTGCACAATGAACATGATTCATATAACTATCTTCAAAATTAAAGATAAAATAGGCATAGTTCGCTTTACCAAAATTGATTATATGCTGAATTTTAGCGCCACTTATACAGATCAATATCAGCTTTCTATGGCCCAGGTCTATTTTGAAAATGGTCAAAAAGATCATCAAGCGGTATTTGATTATTATTTTAGAAAACTCCCTTTTAATGGCGGATACGCGATATTTGCTGGACTGGAAGATCTATTGGAGATCATTGAGCAGCTTAGGTTTAGTGAGGATGACCTCAGTTATCTGAAGGATCAGGATTATTCTGAAGAATTCCTAGATTATTTGAAGAACTTCAAGTTCTCTGGAAATATAATGGCAGCGAAAGAAGGAGATGTGCTTTTTCCAAACAGACCTATACTTCAGGTTGAAGCTAATATCATAGAAGCACAAATCATAGAGACGATTCTTCTTAATCTATTGAACTTTCAGACCCTGATCGCCACAAAGGCTAGCAGAATGAGATTGGTCGCGGGAGAGCGAACCTTACTGGATTTCGGGCTACGAAGGGCTCATGGTCCCGGAGGTTATTATGCAAGTCGAGCGGCAATTGTGGGAGGATTTAATGGAACAAGTAATGTGGTTGCAGGTAAAGATTATAAAATTCCCGTATCGGGCACCATGGCGCATTCCTTTGTGCAAAGCTATGATAATGAACTTACCGCATTTAGAGCTTTTTCTCATGGACGGCCAAACGATTGCGTGTTGTTAGTAGATACTTATAATACACTTAAAAGTGGAATACCGAATGCGATTATCATTGGGAAGGAAATGGAAGCTCAAGGTCAAAAATTGGCTGGGATTAGGTTAGATAGTGGAGATTTGGCATATTTGGCCAAAGAAAGCAGGAAAATGCTTGATGAAGCTGGTTTGGCCTACGTAAGGATCGCAGCATCCAATCAGTTGGATGAATATGTGATCAAGAGTTTATTAGAACAACATGCTCCAATAGATATATTTGGGGTAGGAACCAATTTAGTGACCGGTGACCCAGATGGCTCCTTAGATGGTGTTTATAAACTCTCATTTTCTAATGGAACGCCAAGGTTAAAGATTTCTGAGAGCTTTTCTAAAGTGACTATACCTCATAAAAAGCAGGTTTTTAGATTGATGAATGCAAAAGGAGAATTAATTGGGGCCGATGCTATCACGATGAGAGAGGAGGAAGTGGTTACCAGGATATATGATCCGCAGGAGATATTAAAATCATTACCGGTAAAGAATTGTTCTACAGAAGCTTTGCTTCATTTAGTGATGGAAAATGGAAAAAGAACAGCGGAGTCCAGAAGTTTACTTGAAATTGCTGAATATTCTAAAATGAGATTGTCTAGTCTACCTATGGAATTTAAGCGTTTTGATAATCCTCATATTTATAAGATAGGAATTAGTAAAGCTTTGAAGAAGGAGCGGGAAAACCTGTTGAAGAAATATAAGATATAAAGATGAAAGCACTTGTGATAATAGATATGCAAAATGATTTTATTCCCGGAGGTTCCTTAGCTGTAACCGAGGGAGATGAAATAATCCCACTTATCAATAAACTTCAAGATCAATTTAAATTGGTAATAGCCACTCAAGATTGGCATCCTCAAGACCATTCCAGTTTTGCGAAGAATCATCCTGGAGGTAAGGAATTTGAGACCATCCAAATAAACGTAATGGATCAAACCTTATGGCCAGTGCATTGCGTTCAGAATTCTTGTGGAGCTGAGTTTCATGTAGATCTAATAACTAAAAAATTTGAAGCTATCTTCAGAAAAGGAACCGATAAGGAAATAGATAGCTATAGTGGATTTTTTGATAATGCACATTTAAAATCTACCGGTCTTTCTGGTTACTTAAAAGATAAAGGCGTCACTTCCTTATACTTTTGTGGTCTTGCCGCAGAATACTGCGTATATTATTCTATAATGGATGCATTAAAACAGGGTTTTGAAACTTTTCTCATTGAAGATGCCACAAGGGCAATTTCAGAAGAAAATTATCAAAAGGCTAAAAAAGATATCCTTCACTCAGGTGGAAAGATCATTACTGCTTCAGAAATAAAAGCAATCTAGGCACAAATTCAATAGGGATTACAACATAATTTAAGGGACACTCATATTTTCGAAAAATTCGAGCCAAAACTGCCTGTATACTTTGGGCAGATTTTTTGGTATTAAACCCTCAATTAGGGATTAAAAGATCTCTTTAAAAGCAGCTATTAATCTATCAACCTCCTCTAAAGTATTATAATGAACCAAACTCACCCTGACAACTCCATTGTATTGTTCTAGATCAAGTTCTTTTATAAGCTGCTTCGCATAAAAATCGCCATATCTTATTCCAATATGCTTTTTATCTACCTGTTCAACAATCTCTGAACTTTTAAAATTTTTATGGATGAACGAAATGGTGGGAACACGTTTGTTGGATTCGGGAGAAGAGTGGCCAATAATTGTTATTTCTGGAACACTCTTTAAATAGGAAAGTAATTCTTGAGCTAGTTGCGCTTCATAAGCTGCTATTAATACGAAACTGGCATCGTATTTTTCGACTTCGTTAAATTTGTTGTTTTCAAAATGATGGTCATAAAGTTTTTCTAAATATTCTGGAATGGCTTTTAAACTATAAGTAAGTTCAAAATTATAATTCCCCGGCTGAAATTTATAAGGAACATCTTCAGCCTTAAAAAAATTATGGTTTATTCCAGACATACCTAGCAATAGATCAAGTTTTCCGTACATTACAGCTAAGTGTGGTCCATAAACTTTATACCAACTAAATACATAGAAATCTATATTCAAGTCTTGCACATCCACTCTTCTATGTGGAGCAAAAGCAACTCCATCTACACAAATAAGTGCTCCGGCATCATGCACGACCTGGGCAATCTCCTTAATAGGATTTATGGTTCCAAGTACATTGGAGCAATGTGTTACAGCAACTAATTTAGTTTTGTTGGAAAGCAAAGTCTTGAGATCTTCTAAATTTAATTGATGAGATTCAGGATCAATATTCCAAACCTTGATTACCATCCCTTTTTTTTCGAGATCTTTCCAACAAGAGATATTGGCTTCATGATCTGAATTAGTTACTATCACTTCATCTCCATCTTTCCAATTTTGACTGATGCAAATACTCAAGATTCGCAGAAGCATTGTTGAAGAGGGTCCAATAATTACTTCTTTAGAGTTTGAAGCATTTATAAATTGAGCAACTTTCTCTGTAGACTTTATCAGTGCTTTTCCAGCATTTGCAGATACTTCATAACTGGCGCCTAATTGAACATTATAATTCAAATAATAGTCTTGAATATTCTTAATGGTTGTGCCCAAAATTTGAGAGCCTCCAGCGTTATCCATAAAGGTATATCCATTTTTAAGTGCAGGAAATTGTTCACGTATAAATTCTAAATCCATAGTTGTTGAAATTATAATAGCTGAAGTATGCTTATAACAAAAATATGTAGTTTTAAATTATAGATGAATTTATCTATAAATTATATTTCCCAACTTTAATTTTAGTGATACAATTCTTACATTTATTTTAGTTAAATACCTGATTATTAACTTGATAAATAATCATGATATTCGTTTTTTTTTAATTTTAGAGATTAACTAAAAATTAGCGTCATGGAGAAATTAACAAACTTCAAATTGTCGCCCCAAACTTTCCGATCCCACTTTACCCTTATTCTCTTTCTTTTATTAATAAGTTGCTAGACAGATCCTCTGATAGACGAATTAAATGATTCTTCAGGAGTAGATCAATTAAAAGCTCCTAGAGATGCCAGCAAAATGAACACTTTTTATGGACCCGCAAAGCAAATGGGTGACGGTGTTTTAAGAACAATAGTAGTTATGAATCATGCCGGAATCCCAGAAAGTATCGGTTTAAGGATTTCTGAAAAGGTAATGCAAGGTTTACCAAATGAAGAGTTGAACATTGCTTTGCAACTTCCAAATAAAATGAAAGGTATGGCATTTGACCACATAGATTTTGGCTGGAATCCACAGGGACATGAACCACCAATAATTTATGATGTGCCACATTTTGATATTCATTTTTATATGGTTTCTCAGGAATATCAAACTAGCATTAAAAATTATGATTTAGCAGAAATTCTTCCTGCAGAAAAATTTTGGCCAGAAAATTATTTTCCAGCTCCAGGATTTGTACCAACCATGGGTAAACACTGGTTAAGCGGATTAGCAGATGAACTGAAACCGGGAGGCAAATTCACAAAAACATTTATTTATGGATCTTATGATGGTGTGTTTAATTTTTATGAACCTATGATCACACGTGCTTATTTATTGAAAAAAGTTAATGAACAAATTGAAATACCTCAAGCAACACAGTTTCAAAAAACAGGATTTTATTATCCTACTACCTATAGTATTAATTATGATGCTAAAAAAAAGGAATATTTAATAACTCTGGAAAATTTGGTTTTAAGAAAAAATTAATTGAACCATCTAAAAAACCGCTACTAATTAGCGGCTTTTTTTTTATGAAGTTAAGCATATTCTAAATTTTAAGAAAAACCAATTCCATTAAAAAAGGATATATTTGAATAACTTAGAATTAAACAAACCCGCTATTTATGAAAAATAAGTTCATATTCATTATTTCATTATGTTTTTCCACCATCCTTTTTGCTCAAGATCAGGATATAGTTGTTCAAAAAATAATTAAGGAAGCCACAGAGAATTCTCAACTGGAAAAGTTAGGTCATGAACTCTTAGATGTTGTTGGACCACGATTAGTTGGTACTCCAGAAATGAAACAAGCAAACGATTGGGCTGTAAATAAATATAAAGACTGGGATATTTCTGCAGAGAACCAGCAATGGGGAGAATGGCGAGGCTGGAAACGAGGAATCACACATATAGACCTAATAGAACCTAGAGTAAGAACTCTTTCTGGAATGCAATTGGCTTGGAGCCCAAGCTCAGGTAAAAAACCTATTGTTGCCGAAGTTGTTATTTTACCAGAAGCTAAAGATTCTGCTAATTTTGCCAAATTATTATCTGACGTTAAGGGTAAATTGGTGATGATTTCTATGCCGCAATTAACGGGAAGACCTGATGAGAATTGGGAAGAGTTCGCTACCGATTCTACTTTTGCGAAAATGAAAGAGGACAGAAAAGCGCAGTCTGATGCATGGTCAGATAGAATAACAAAAACAGGTTATACCAACAGAAATATAGCTGAAGCTCTGGAAAAAGCTGGCGCAGTAGGAATAATTAGTTTAAACTGGTCCAGAGGGTTTGGAGCTAATAAGATATTTTCTGCATCTACTAAAAAGATCCCAACAATCGAACTTTCTTTAGAGGATTATGGAATGGTTTATAGAATGGTAGAGTATGGAGATAAACCTAAATTAAAATTGGTTGCCGAATCTGAAGAGTTGGGGACTGTCCCTACTTTTAATACCATAGCAACTATCAAGGGTACAGAAAAGCCAGAGGAGTATGTTATTCTTTCGGCACATTTCGATTCTTGGGATGGTGCAACTGGAGCCACAGATAATGGAACAGGAACCATGGTAATGATGGAAGCAATGAGAATCCTTAAAAAAATGTATCCAAATCCTAAGCGCACTATTATAGCTGGGCACTGGGGTAGTGAAGAACAAGGATTAAACGGATCCCGAGCTTTTGTAAAGGATCACCCAGAAATAGTGGCAAATATTCAAGCCTTATTTAATCAGGATAATGGAACTGGAAGAGTTGTAAAACTTTCAGGAGGAGGATTCTTGAATTCTTATGATTATTTGGGAAGATGGATGGAAGCTGTTCCTTCTGAAATAAGTGATGAAATAGAAACTACTTTTCCTGGAATTCCAGGTGGTGGTGGATCTGATTATGCTTCATTTCTTGCAGCTGGAGTTCCTGCTTTTAGTTTAAGTTCTATCAGTTGGTCTTATTGGAATTATACTTGGCACACAAATTTAGATACTTATGATAAAATTGTATTCGATGATCTAAGAAGCAATGTAATACTTACCGCTATCATGGCTTATAAGGCAAGTGAAGATCCTGAAAAGACTTCAAGAGAGAAAAGTGTGTTACCAATAGATAAAAGATCTGGACAGCAAATGACTTGGCCAGAACCAAGAGATGCCACCCGAAAAGGTGGAACGGATAATTAGATTTAACGAATATCAATAAAAAAGACCAGCTCTAATCTATTTTAGAACTGGTCCTTTTTATAATATTTAAGATCTATGAATCGAGATCTGCTCCTACAGGAATATCACATCTATGGCCAGGTTCACCATGAGCTGGATTTTTCATTGAAGCTGTACCATTAACTCTAACTGGAGACACATTAGGATTGGTTGTGCTAGTATTCTGTTGCATTTGTGTGCTTGCCGGTTGGTCTAATCGAGTTCCAACGGGAATATCACATCTATGTCCGGGTTGCCCGTGTTCTGGGTTTAATGCAGCTGTGGTTTTAGAATTTGCAATAGTTTCAACCGCAGGTGCCTTAACTACCTCGTCCTTTTTTTCGTCTTTACAGCTAATTAAAGCAACCAAGCTAAAGGCTAGTAATAAGCTGTTCAATATTTTAGTTTTCATAAGCTATTTATTTAATTAACAATTTTATCTAGTTCTTCTTTTGTCACATTTAGTAAACCTGCAGCAGGTAATCGTAAGGTCATTATTCTCCAATTATCTTCAGCTTCAAATACGGTTTTAAAAATAGGGATTGCTTCTTCAAATCTCTTACTATTTGCAAGAGCAACTGCTTTCCAATACTTCATCTCAAGATTATTTGGAAACAACTTTTCTGCACTTCCATATTGTTTTACTGCTTCGTTTACATCTTCAGCTTCCATCGCCAAGTCTCCTTTATTCATAAATTCATAAGCCCGTGCTACGGTCAAAAGTCGCTCTAGCTCCACTAAAGGTTCAGCGCTATCATCTACTCTAAGGTCTATAGATTTATCTTCCCAAGAATTCTTAACCTTGGTCGCACCTACTACGATTAGTGCAGCAGATTGCTTTCCGCGGATATCTCCACCTGCATTTTGAGCCGCTTGCAATACTTTTACAACACGTTCTGCTAAAGGTAAATTAGAATATTCTAAAAAGGCAGCTTTCATTGCTGGAACCACATCATCATTTAGCATCATATTAGCTTGCA
Organism: Flavobacteriales bacterium; assembly: GCA_038233835.1. Classification (GTDB taxonomy): domain Bacteria; phylum Bacteroidota; class Bacteroidia; order Flavobacteriales; family Flavobacteriaceae; genus Gillisia. The sequence continues at coordinate 19,726 of JBBSVD010000026.1, forward strand.
CAGAGTAATTCTTTCCTGAATAATGAAATGCTGACTCTACACAATTGCTGCCGGTATGTGCCGCGGTTCTACCTGAGGAATCTAAAAAAGCCACTTGTCTGTAAGCTTCACCTTCATCTTCAGCAATTAATTCTTGTAGAGCGATGGATGCAGATTTACCTTTTTCCATTAGGTCTAATCCGTTAGGTCCATATGCCGGATTTACAAAAGATTGGGTTGCCACAACACCTACTCCAGATCTTCCCCATGCTACAAGGGGTCCAACAGAAAACCAATGACTTTGCACTCCTACGGCCATTTTACCAGTTACAGAATCTCTGGCCACAATAGAAAAGGTGTGAGCAAATGGGTCTTTCATAATAGGGTGATTTTGAGCCATAAGCGGTCCTGTAATTAACAATAAGCAAAATAATATAGAGTATTTAAATATGGTTCGCATGGCTTAATTTTTAATTAAAAATAAGAAATTTCTTAGTATTAGCTTCAATTAAATAGAATTGGTGATTTTAGAATTTAATCTAGAAAGATTGGGAGAAGTTTTTAAATTTACAATAGTTGCTCGAAGGCCTCGTAGTTCAACGGATAGAATAGAAGTTTCCTAAACTTTAGATCCAAGTTCGATTCTTGGCGAGGTCACTTATTAGCCGATCAAAAATGATCGGCTTTTTTGTTTATTACACACTAATTAATTTTATTGTTGAATTCCACGCCCTAATTGGGATATGTTCTATAAATTTATTTCTGAAGAAATCTTTTTCTATTATGAGATCTAAAATCACCCTTAAAGAATTAGCAAAATTATTGAATGTTTCCATCTCCACAGTCTCAAAATCCTTAAATGGAAGTCCAGAGATAAGCGAGAACACAGTAAAAAGAGTTAAAGAACTTGCTACATTACATAATTACACTCCTAATCTTACAGCCGTAAACCTAAAAAGAAAAAGTACCGGGAACATTGCGGTGATCGTTCCAAATATTTCCAACACCTTTTTTGCTAAAGTTTTAGGAGGAATAGAAAATGATGCTCGAAAAAAGGGATATCAAGTGATTACCTATATCTCTAATGAATCCTTGGCGCTGGAAAAACAAATAGTAGAACTTATCTCTAACGGGCTTGCAGATGGTTTGTTGATTTCGGTTTCTTCGGAAACCCAAACCACTAAAAATTATGATCATCTATATCGATTATCAGAATACGAGATCCCAATTGTGCTTTTTGATAGGATAAATATAGAAATGGAGCTGGATAAAGTTGGAGTAGACGATATGCAAAGCATTTATAATGCAGTTCGATATTTAAGAAATAAAAATCTGAAAAAAATAGGTTTGGTATGTGGAATAGCAGATCTGGGTCTTGCTCATGCAAGGATTGAAGGTTATAGAAAAGCATTTAAGGATTTAAACCTATCTTTAAATGAAGATCTTTTAATAATAGCTAAGGATAATAAAATACTGAAACAACAACTTGATCATTTGCTAGATACCCAAGAAGTGGAAGCATTTGTAACCTTAGATTATTTAAGTACACTAATAACTTCTAGGGTTATTCAGGAAAGAAAATTAAGAATTCCTGAAGATATTAAAATTATAGGCTATGTTAATGAGGATATTGCTCCATTGTTATGTCCATCTATTTCTTATATAGATCAGCATCCCAATAATATTGGTGAAACTGCCATGCAAATTTTAATGGACAGAATTAAAAATGAGAACCCCAAAAATACGGAAAATAGGATAATAACTACGGCTATGGTTCACTTGGACTCCACTAAGTTTTAATAGATTTTATTCGTAATGTGTGAAGGGTGTAAGCTATAAACCTTAATTATACAATAAGAGTTAGTTATATATTAACATTTTACTTAAATATGTCTTAATTTATAGTGAAATAACAAGCGCTTAACACTAGAGCGTTAGTAGAGTTTTTATCTTTGTTCCACGAACCAATAAAATAAATCATGAAAATATTAAAAACAAACCTAATCAAGCCAGTACTTGTCTTAATGGTAATTATGATGGCTAGTTGTGGAACCAGTAAAAATACATCTGCAGATATTATGGCAGATTCAAGAGATGCTAAGGCAACTGTTTCTGCAAATAATCCAAATATTTCAGCATTATTCAATAATTCTGTTGGTTATGCGATCTTTCCTAATGTTGGAAAAGGTGCATATATCATAGGTGCGGCATCTGGTAATGGAACCGTTTATCAAAAAGAAACTTTAATTGGTTATGCAAGCATGAAGCAAGTTGATGTAGGATTGCAAGCTGGAGGAAAAGCTTTTATTGAAGTAATCTTTTTCCAAACTCAAGAAGCTTTAAATAGCTTCAAAAAGGGTAACTATGAGTTATCTGCAAATGCATCTGCCGTTCTTTTAGAAGAAGGAATTTCTAAGGATGTCGAGTTTAGAGACGGTGTTGGAGTTGTAACTAAAGCTAAAGCTGGAGCAATGGCCGGAATTTCTGTTGGAGGACAAAAATTTGAATATACTGCTGTTAAATAATAGCCTTACAAATAATTTAAAGCCGATTTCTTATTATTAGAAATCGGCTTTTTTTATTATTAATGTTAGCTTCATTAAATGAGTAAAAATAAATATGATCTAATTGTTATTGGTGCCGGCTCTGGTGGATTAGGAATTGCACTCGGCATGTTAGAAATGGGTTTTAAGGTGCTCATGGTGGATAAATCTGAAGAAAAAATAGGAGGTGAGTGCCTAAATACTGGATGTGTACCGAGCAAAGCTTTAATCCATATAGCTAATATTATCCACCAATCTGCGAAAGCTTCAGATTTTGGGATAAACTCGTCAGGAACTACTGATATTCAAAAAGTAAAAGAATATATAGAAAGCAAACAAAACAATATCCGTAGACATGAAAATGTTGACTATTTTAGAGAAAAAGGCTTAGATATAGTTCTTGGGACGGCTCAGTTTTCTTCGAAAAACAGTTTAGAAATCAACAATAACAAATATTCAGCAAAAAATATAGTAATTGCTACGGGTTCAAAACCAAGACAAATTGAAATTCAAGGCTTAAAACCGAAGCTTACTTTTACTAATGAAAATATTTTTGAGATCGATTTTATTCCCAAGAATTTTTTATTCATCGGCGCAGGACCAGTTAGCATGGAGTTAGGGCAGGCATTTTCCAGATTAGGATCCAAAGTAATTATAGTGGACAGAGGAGAAAGGATTTTAAAGAAAGAAGATCCTGTGATTTCTCAGGTTTTGTACGAAAAACTAAAGGAAGAGAATATCTCTTTTTATTTAAATGCTGAAGTCGAAAAAATTACAGAAGATCGTTTTGCTCAAATAAAAAACAAACAAGGACAAGTGTTTAGGCAGGCTACAGATGCTGTTTTTATGGGTATTGGTCGAGAATTGAATTTTGAAAGCCTTCAACTGGAAAAAGCTGAAATTGAAACTGTAGAAGGAAAAATAACACTTAATAATAAGTTACAAACAAATAATAAAAATGTTTTTGTAAGTGGAGATGCAGCCGATAATTTTAAGTTTTCCCATGCTGCTGAAATGCATAATATGTTACTTCTTAATAATTTTCTATCTCCTTTTAAAAAGAAGTTAAAAAAAGATAAATTCCCTTGGGTTACGTTTACCAACCCAGAGGTTGCGACTTTTGGATTAGCAGAAAATCAGCTCAAAAAGAAAGGGATAAGTTATGAGCGGTTAGAAATGGATTTTTCCGAGAACGATCGTGGAATAACCGATGATTTTGAATATGGAAAACTGCTGCTCTTTATTGAGAAAAAAATGTTCTTAACAGGTTCAGCAAAAATTTTAGGAGGAAGTTTAGTGACTCCTAACGCAGGGGAAATTGCCCAAGAACTTATTCTTGCAAATAGTGCGGGGATTGCAATTAAAAAGATCATGAATAAAATTTATCCATATCCTACCGCCTCAGATCTGCACAAGAAAATAATTAGAGATAGGATGGTGAGGGATCTAAAACCTTGGATGAAGAATGTAGCGCAATTATTATATTATATTTAGGTTATGGTTTCCATTATTATTCCTTGTTATAACGAAGCGAATTATATTGATGCCACTTTGAAACGATGTTTTATACAAAGCGGAGATTTGGAGATTATTGTGGTAGATGGAGGTAGTACAGATAATACAACCAAAGTTGTGGAGAATTATCCATCGGTCGTGCTTATTTCTTCTATTAAAGGCCGCTCCCATCAGTTAAATAAGGGCGCGGAAGCTTCAAAAGGCAGCATTCTTCTTTTTCTACATGCAGATACTTTATTGCCTCCAAAAGCCATAGTTTCAATTTCTAAGGCATTTAAAAATGAGCAAGTGGTTGGAGGAAGTTTTCATTTAGAGTTTGATAAATCTCACAGTTTACTTTCCCTTTACAGTACGCTAAGTAAAATAAACCATTCCTTTTTTACGTATGGAGATCATGCTATTTTTATGAGTAAGAATGTATTTTCTGAAATTGGTGGTTTCAAAAACTTGAGTTTTATGGAAGATGCCGAAATTCAGAAATTAGCCAGAAAAAAAGGAAAATTTTTAAAACTGAACTTAGGAGTTAAAACTTCTACTAGAAGATTTGAAAAACATGGATTTTCCAAACAATTTTTTCAGGATATGTTGATTGCAATCTTATTTAAACTAGGAGTAGATCCAGAAAATTTGAAGGACTACTATCCCGATCACTCTTAAATGCCTTCTTTATAAGAATCTAGAATTAAAATAAATGATAAAGCCTGAATTACTAATATTCGATGTAAATGAGACCCTTTTGGATATGTCGCCTTTAAAGAAGTCCATCAATGAAACACTTAAAAATGAATGGGCTTTCGATATTTGGTTCCCTACCTTGCTTCAATATTCATTAGTGGAAACCATCACAGAAAACTACAAAGACTTTTCAGAAATCGCTGAGGCAGCCTTAAAAATGATCGCAATTAAATTGGATATAAAACTTTCTGAGGAAGATATAAAGAAGACTCTAAGTCCAATTACTAAATTATCTGCTTATCCAGAGGTTGCTCACTCCTTGAAGATTTTAAAAGAGAAAGGATTTAAACTTGTTGCACTTTCCAATGGGAAACCACAAGTGGTAAGCGATCAATTAAAATATGCCAAGATCCATCATTTTTTCGATAAGGTATTAAGTGTAGAAGAGGTTAAAAATTATAAGCCGCATGTTTCTACGTACCATTGCGCGTATTCATTAATGAATGTCTTACCAGAGGACACTATGCTAATTGCAGCTCATGGTTGGGACATTGCAGGAGCGAAAAGAGCAGGTATTCAAGCTGCATTTATCTCTAGACCGGGAAAATCTTTATATCCACTGGCACTAGAGCCGGAACTCATTGGTTCTTCATTGACGGAGATTACTAATTCTTTGTTAACATAATAAAAACTCGTAATTCTATAGAATGCCTACCGTCTAAATAGTCATAATCCATTAAAATAAAATTATGTCTA
>JBBSVD010000027.1:0-24294 GCA_038233835.1 Flavobacteriales bacterium
CTCTTCTTAAACATGCGTTAAACAATTGGTATGACCTTTACTTTTTAACTAATATTGATGTTCCTTGGGAAGCAGATGATCTAAGAGATAAACCTCATGATCGCGAAGCTATGTTCATCAAATTCAAAAGCGCCCTAAAGCTGTATGATAAACCTTTTATTGAATTAAAAGGGAATGAGAATGAACGTTTTGAAACTGCGGTTTCAGCAATTAATGAACTATTAAATTCAAAACATTGAAGTTTAGTCAGCAAGATATAGCCCAGATAGAAAAGAAGGGTATTAAAGTACAACAGGTAGAAGATCAAATTGCAACTTTTGTTAGGGGTAATAAAACGGTGAAAATCAATACGGCCTCAACTATCGATAATGGAATTATTCAGTTGGATAAAACCGAAGCCAAAAAGAATATTGCCATTTACGATGGTCTAATGCATAATTTTAAGATCGTTATTTTTATACCGGCTTCTGGTGCAGCAACCAGAATGTTCAAGGAATTATATGGTTTTATAGAAAAATATGATCCAAAAACTGATTCGTTATCAAATTATCTTGGTGATAAGAAGAACTATAATTTAGCGCAATTTCTAAACAACCTCAATAAACTTCCTTTTTATGATGAAGCTTTAAAGCTCACCTATAAGAATCATCCCGATTTTGAATCCTTGTCTGCAGACGCTCAAAAATATTACCTGGTAAATACCTTTTTAAAGGAAGGCGGAATGGATCTTGGAAATTCTCCAAAAGGATTAGTGCCATTTCATAAATATGAGAAAAATATTGCCACTGCTTTTGAGGAGCATTTATATGAAGCGGTAACGTATGCTTCAAAAAATAATAGAGCAAATCTACATTTTACCGTTTCTAATGAACATTTAGAAAAATTTCAGCAGGAATTTAAAAAAATCAAAGAGCGTGTGGAAAAGCAAACAGATATTACTTTCCATATCACCTATTCATTTCAAGATCCAAAAACAGATACCATAGCGGTAACAGATTCTAATGAGGCATTTAGAACCTTAGATGGAGAGCTGTTCTTTAGACCAGGCGGACACGGCGCCTTAATTGATAATCTTAATAATTTAGAGGCAGATCTTGTTTTTATAAAGAATATAGATAATCTGGTAACTAAGGAGCGAAGAAATAATTTGGCCTTTTATAAAAAAATGTTAGGCGGAAAACTTTTAAAGCTTCAGCAAGAGTGTTTTTATTATTTAGAGGTATTAGATAAAGCTGATTTTTCAAGTGTAAATCTTCAGCAAATTTTAGAGTTTATGAAGGATCATTTATTCTTAGATGTTGAAAATGATGGAGCTTCAATTTCTGAAAGTGAAAAGATAGAAAGAATGAAAGAACTTTTAAATAGACCATTGAGAATTTGCGGAATGGTTAAAAATGAAGGAGAACCTGGAGGAGGACCATTTTTAGTTGAATTTCAAAACGGAGAACAATCTCTTCAAATTATTGAAAGTGCCCAAATAGACAATACGAATCCTCATCAAAACGAAATCGCGCAAAATGCAACTCATTTTAATCCTGTAGATTTGGTTTGTGGCTTAAAGAATTATAAAGGTGAAAAGTTCGATCTGCATAATTATGTAGATCACGATATGAGCTTTATATCTTCTAAAACAAAAGACGGTAAGAATTTAAAAGCCTTGGAGCTTCCTGGTTTATGGAATGGTGCGATGGCAAAATGGAACACCGTTTTTGTTGAAGTTCCTGTATCTACATTTAATCCTGTTAAAACAGTAGCCGATCTCTTAAAGAAAAGTCATCAGCCTAAATAACTATGCCTGATTTTCATCTTCTTGAAACTGAAATTTCTTGGAAAGCTGTTAGAAGTTCCGGTCCAGGAGGGCAACATGTTAATAAAACCTCATCCAAAATAGTGCTGACTTTTAATCTTATTGGATCTGCAGGGTTAACCGAGAACGAAAAAGAGCTTTTAAATAATAAACTAGCCAATAGAATAACAGCAGCAGGCGATTTAATTTTAGAATCTAGCGAAACTCGAAGTCAACATAAAAACAAGGAATTGGCTTTTATTAGATTCAAGCAACTTATACTTTCTAGTTTAAAAAAGCCAAAACCGCGAAGGAAGACCAAACCCACAAAAGCTTCAAAATTTAAGAGACTTCGTGCCAAGAAGATCAAATCAGAAAAAAAAATAAACAGGCAGAAACCAGATCATTAGCAGTTTCATAAACATTATTGGGGATTTGAGCTACATGTTATTAGTGAAATCCCCACATATCCCATCTTGCATTCAAAGATAAATATAGGTTAAGAGCAGGTTTTTAGCTGCTTATCTTATTTTTTCTGAAATGGTATAATATTTCGTTATGACCTATCACGAAACTTTTATTAATTTAAAAAGTACAACCATGAAAAAATTAGGATTAACATTAGTAGCAGTAGGATTATTCTTTGCAACAACACAAGCACAAGTAGTAGGTGAGGTTCAATCTGAAGTAGAAGTTGAAGTAGCCGATGCAGGTAATGAGTTCGAAACTATAGAAATTACAGCTTTACCAGAGGCAGTAAATACAGCTATCACTACAGAATTTCCGGAGGCTCTTACAACAGAAGCATTTGTGAAAAATGAAGACGAAGTGCTTACCTATAAAGTAAAATTAAATATAGAAGGTATTGAAAAAGAGGTTTATTTAGATGCCGAAGGTAACTGGATAGACAAAGAAGAAGTTAAAGAAGAAGATAACTAACCAATCAATCTTCTAAATAAAAAGAGCCGGCATTTATGTCGGCTCTTTTTTGTTTTAATATGTAGGTCGGTAAAGAGCCATAATTCGTAAATTGCCATATATTCAATATAATGCCAAATTATGGTTTCAATTCTTATTGTAGAAGATGATGTAGCATTTGCTGCAATGTTAAAGACATTTTTCGAAAAAAGAAATTTCAATGTAGACACTTCATTTTCTGCTGGCGAGGCCTTTAAAAAAATGAAGTTATCTCCTTTTGAAGTTATTCTTACAGACGTTAGATTACCAGATATGGATGGCTTGGAGGTACTTCTGGAAGTTAAAACCACATATCCTTCTGCTCAGGTTATTGTAATGACCAATTATGCCGAAATAGACATGGCAGTGAAAGCTATGAAAAATGGCGCTTTCGATTACGTTTCAAAACCTTTTAGACCAGAAGCAATTCTTCAAACTATAGAGAATGCATTAAATCAGAAAACAGTAGATAGGTTAGCTGTTTCTGCCAATGAGGAAAAGACTAAAAAAAAGGAAAAAAGTCTTGTTTCAGAATTTTCAGTTGAATTTGTAAAAGGAGTAAGTGATGCCGCGATTAAATTAAACGATTATATAGAACTGGTTGCACCTACCAATATGTCGGTTCTTATCATGGGTGAAAGCGGAACTGGTAAAGAACAGGTTGCCAAGAGCATTCACAATAAAAGCAAGAGAAAAGGAGCTCCTTTTATTGCTGTAGATTGCGGAGCCATCCCAAAAGAAATTGCTTCCAGTGAGTTCTTTGGCCATGTAAAAGGATCTTTTACCGGCGCTATTCAAGATAAAACAGGCCATTTTGAAGCCGCTAATGGAGGAACCTTATTTCTGGATGAAATAGGTAATTTAAGTTATGGCTTGCAAGTTCAGCTTTTGAGGGCACTTCAGGAAAGAAAGATAAAACCTGTAGGGAGTAATCATGAGATCAAGGTAGATATTAGAGTGGTAACAGCAACTAATGAAGATCTTTCCAAAGCAGTAAAAGAAGGGAATTTTAGAGAAGATCTTTATCACAGATTAAATGAATTTTCTATTGAAGTTCCTTCCTTACGTGAAAGAAATGAAGACCTATTGTTATTTGCAAACTTTTTCCTTGATCAAGCAAACGAAGATCTAGAAAAGCAAGTGGTTGGTTTTAGTGATGAAGCTACAGAAGCCTTTAAAAATTACAGTTGGCCTGGAAACTTAAGAGAACTCAAGAACATGGTAAAACGTGCTGTGCTACTCACTCAAGGAGATATAATTCCGCTAAAAGTATTACCTCATGAGATATCTGTCGCAAAAAGCACCGACGAATCTTACGGATTATTTAAGAATAAAAATGAAGAATCTTTGATCTTGGATGCATTGGATAAAGCTCAGGGAAATAAGAGTAAGGCGGCAAGGATTTTAGATATAGATAGAAAGACGCTTTATAATAAATTAAAACAGTACAAAATTAAACTATGATCTTTTGTTCTAATTTTCCTAAAAGACTTTCAATATTAACTACCAACTCTTTAATGCTTTCTTGGCTAAAATATTTTTCCTCCTCGTTTTCTAAATGCTGCAATTGTAAAATAATGTTTTCAGCTTGAAGTTGTTTGTACATAGGTAACATTCTATGAGCAATATTTGAAATCTTCTTATGGTCAGATTGTGTTTCAGCGGTTGAGATCTCTTTAAGATTGGCTCTGCTGGCATCTACAAATACTTTTAAAATAGTATTGAGCGCCTCTTTATCGTCTCCAGCAAACAGCAAGACTTCATCCAGCGAATAGCCATTAGATAAAACATTAGTTGAAGTAGTTATTCTAGCAGTTGTTTCTAATTCTAAATGTAACTGTTCCCCAATTTTCCGAAGTAATTCTTGGCGTCTATAGGGTTTTAACAAGCTTGCAGCAAAGCCAGCCTCCATATAATCTTTTTCACTTAGTGTAGTTCTTCCAGAAGCTGCAATCACTGGAATATTTTCAAGTTTTGGATCTGCTTTCAAGGTTTTAACCAACTCGAAACCATCCATAATTGGCATTTGTATATCTGTAAGTACAAGATGGTAACTGTTTTTTTTGATCTTTTTAAGTGCCTCTTTTCCATTCTTCGCAAAATCACAGTTCATCCCGATAGATTTAATAAGTTCTGAAGAGAGTGCGAGTTGGGAAGATTCATCATCTACCACCAATATATTTTTACCATTGAGGTGAGCATTGCTCAAAGGCGCTTTATCTGCAATCTCATGACTGTCTATAAGTTTTACAACCGGAATTTTAATAGTGAACTCAGAGCCAATTCCAGGCTCGCTTTCCAAGCTAATTTTTCCATTTAATAGCTTGGTGATGCGTTTGGAAATTGCTAAACCAAGCCCGGTTCCACCAAATTTTTTCTCGATCTGTCTATGTTCTTGCGAGAACTCCTTAAAAATCTCTGTTTGCTTATCCTTGGATATTCCTAAACCTGTATCTTTTATTTTATAGGTTAACATATAACTATCCTCGATCACTTTTTCAAGGTTCACAGAAGCTGTTAGTACACCTGAATCTGTAAATTTATAGGAGTTATTTATAAGATTAGAAAGAATTTGCTTGATCCTAAATGGATCGCTCAACACATTACAATCTGAAATTTCTTCAGAATAGATCTCTAACTTTAGCTTCTTTGCATCATTTTCTGGAATTATATTGTAAAAGGTTTCTTCCAGTAAATTCTTAGGGTTGAAGGGCAACTTTTCAATCAGCATTTTTCCAGCATCAAGTTTAGAAAGATCTAAAAGGTCATTCACCAGATGAAGAATAAATTCTGAACTCTTTCTTAGATGTCCCAAATAATGTTCCTGCTTATTGTTTAGTTCTGTATTACCCATTAATTCTGTATATCCTAAAACAGTATTCAAGGGAGAACGTAGGTCATGGGTAATGGTAGCCATAAATTGCTCCCTTCGTTTCATTAATGATTCTGTGAATGATTTTGCCTCTTCCAATTCTATTCTATATCGCTGACTCCTAGAAACATCACGCACTATAAGAACTAGAAAGAATAAAACTATGAGTACGCTAATTCCACCTACAAATAATAGAATTTGCGAAACATCATTCATCATTTTTTGAGATTTCTGTGCTCTTGCAACTGTTGCCGCTCTTTCTTCATTTTCTACGGAAGCTAAAAGATTTCTCAACTGATCATTCAAGATCATATCATTATCCAGAAGTTCATTTTCTTTTTTGTTGATAATAGTTCTGAATTTTTGATTTTCCCGCTCCAATTCATTCAATACCTTTTTAACGGAGATCACCAATGAATCTGCACTTATACCGGAGAGTTGCTCTGGATTCTCGTCATTAGAAAATTCCAGTAATCTAATTAAAACTCTTCGCTGATGCGGTTCTAAATTTGCAAAACGCTTATCGTAATTCTTATCCTTAAAAGACTCGTCCACTTTCTCCAGTTCCTGAATAACTTCAGTGTAATAACTAGTGTTTCTATCTCGGGATCGCAACTGCAATAATTCTTCTAAATTCTCGCTTTTCTTGGATAATAGATTAGATATGCTATCCAATTCAACTTCCATTGCAGAATTGGCGTAGGTCATTTTCAAGACATTAATGCTTTCCTGTATATTATCTATTTGGTCACTATAGGTAGTAAGATTTGTAGTGTCCCCAGATTGAATAAATCTTCTACCTGTACTCTCAGTTTCATAAAGTGCTGTAGCAATTTCACTTACAAGTACTAATTGCTGATTGTTTAAACTATTTATTTGATTAACCTCGGAGAATTTCACTACTTCCCCATAAATAAACCACACGGCTACTGCGGCTACTGCTGCTATTAGCAGGTATCCAAAGATCACTTTTAACGTAATGGAGCGCTTCGTGTTTTTCATGAAAGAATTATTGCTAAAATTACGGCAATTCTTTTAAAAGTTGTTAATGATGTAGGAAATCGAAAAATCTTATTACATTTGCTGAAAATCTCATAGGGGTGCTTTATTTAGTTCATTTTCTAAATACAGCTGAGATCATACCCAATGAACCTGGGCAGGTAATGCTGCCAAGGGACAAAGATGCTCGAAAGAGCAACTTCATTGTATAACCCCCTTTTTGGATCTTGTAAGATCTAATTAGGGCTTTTTTATGCATGAAATTCAACATTATTTAATCGTAGAATAATCGCCCCTTTTATTCGTAACAACCTCATTGTAACGAATGAAAAATTTATTAGTAACAAGCATATTATTTATCTCTGCTTTTGGTTATTCACAACAAGAGAATGACAGTATTAGAAAAACTGTTGAAACCCTAGATGAGGTTTTAGTGCAGGCAATTCGGGTTAGCGCCGATTCTCCCGTAACCCATTCCAATCTTTCTAAAAAGGATCTGGAAAAGCGAAACCTTGGGCAGGATATCCCCTATCTTTTAAATTACTTGCCATCTGTAGTTACCACATCAGATGCAGGAGCTGGCGTGGGTTATACTTATATTAGAGTGCGTGGTAGTGATGCCTCTAGAGTAAATGTAACCCTTAATGGAATTCCATTTAACGATTCTGAAAGTCAGGGGAGTTTTTGGGTTAATCTCCAAGATTTTGCTTCTTCTGTACAAAACCTTCAGTTGCAAAGAGGAGTTGGTACTTCTACTAATGGTTCAGGAGCTTTTGGCGCAAGTTTAAATTTACTTTCAGAAGCAGTTTCAGAAGAAGCCTATGCTGAAATATCCAATTCTATTGGTTCCTTTGGGACTAGAAAGCACAATGTAAAATTAGGAACTGGATTGCTTCAAGATCATATAGAGATCTCTGGAAGATTGTCTACCATAGTTTCAGATGGATATATAGATAGAGCATCTTCAGATCTTAAATCCTATTTTTTACAAGCGGCTTATGTAGATGATAACACCTTAATAAAGGCGATAACTTTTGGTGGACATGAAAAGACCTACCAGTCTTGGTTCGGAATAAATAAGGTAACCTTAGAAAGTGATAGAACTTTTAATCCAGCCGGAATGTATACCGATGCAGATGGAAATACGAAGTTTTACGATAATGAAGTAGATAATTATAAGCAAGATCATTACCAATTGCATTGGAATGAACATTTCAACAATAACTGGTCTACAAATCTAGGCTTAAATTATACCTACGGAAGAGGATATTTTGAGCAATATAAGGAAGATGAAGATTTTGAAGATTATAATTTTACCCCAATAGAGATTGGTGGTGAAAGTATTAATTCAACAGATCTAATTAGAAGGCGTTGGTTAGATAATGATTATTATGTGATTAATGCCAATGCAATCTATAAAAAGGGAAATCTAGAGGTAACCTCTGGTGCTTTCTATAGCTTGTATAAGGGAGATCATTTTGGAGAAGTGATCTGGGCGCAGTTTGCAGGCGGATCTGAAATTCGAGATCGATATTATTTTAGTGATGCTACCAAAACTGAATTTACTGCTTTCTCCAAAGCTACTTACAAATTAAATAATAAATGGCAGTTTTTTATCGATCTCCAAGGGCGATTTATAGATTATGAAACCGGAGGAATTACCTCAGATCTAGTAGGTATAGATGTAAATGAAAATTTTCAGTTCTTTAATCCAAAAGCGGGGATCACTTATCAGTTAGATAAAGAAAATCAGTTTTACGGCTATTATGGAAGAGCAAATAGAGAGCCTTCTAGGAACGATTTTGAAGAAGAAATTTATACTCCAGAGAAATTGAACGATTTTGAATTGGGTTGGAGACTAAACGCTCCTAAATTCAAGCTAAATTCTAACATCTACTTTATGGACTATAAAGATCAGTTAGTGCTTTCTGGAGCGCTTAATGATGTGGGAGCACCCTTAAGAACAACTAGCGGAAAGAGTTATAGACTTGGATTGGAAATAGATGCTGCTTGGGAGATATCAAAAAATTGGAGGATCATGCCTAATCTTGCACTAAGTACCAATAAGAATAGAGATTTTGTAGCTTCTATAGATGGAGATCTGGTAAATTTAGGCAACACCAATATTTCTTTTTCTCCAGATTTAGTTGCATCTAATATGTTGGTGTATGCTCCAAAACCCAATTTACAGATAAGCTTGCTTTCTAAAGTAGTGGGAGAGCAATTCATGGGTAATATAGATAGTAAAGCCTCTAAATTGGATAGTTATTTTATAAATGATCTTAACTTGGTGTATGAGTTAGATGAAATTAGCATCTTCAAAAGCATTGTGTTTAATGCATTGGTAAATAACATTTTTGACGCAAAATATGTGTCTAACGGTTATTTCTTTACCTACGATGATGATTTTTCTGATCCTAATGTGATAACCACTATAGAAGGAGCCGGATACTATCCTCAAGCAGGAATAAACTTCCTGGCAGGCGTTACACTTAAATTTTAAACCATATTAATACGTTTGAAATGAGAACCCAATTTTCGAGATTGAAATACAAAAAAGTCGCTATTCTTTTAAAGGAATAGCGACATATATTTTTTTAATCGCAATTGAATTAGTTAAAAACTTCCAACGTATTGCCATTTTTGCTTATTCGGTAAGGTTTAAGAGTGTATTGCCCGGTTCCACTGGTGAGTTCTCCAGTTAAGATATTATAAGAGTTCCCATCGTTACAGTCGCATTTTGCAATAACTCCCTGTACAGTTAAGGAAGAACATTCTTTTAAAGGGTGGTTGGGATCACTCAATTCGAAAGCTGTGAATTGAGTATTGTTGATATTGTAAACTACTACACCATTTATCCCATAATTATAGGTGGAATAACTATTCCCAGGAAAATTCAAACTATTGTACTCGGGTAAATTTAAATTGAGAAGTAAGGTAAAACTTACATCAACTAGATTAGGATTGTTAATCCTCGCCTCATCGTTGGAACTGCAGGAGTTACAGATGAAAATTAAAGAGAATATCAAACAAATTTTTTGTATCATTTTAAAGGATTTTCGACTTGAGAAATTAATTGTTTTCAAAATTTAAATTTATTATATTTGTGTAGATAAATCCCGTCTTAGGTGGGATTTTTTCTATTTATTAGCAAGATTTAAAAATTTAAACATCTATAAAACAGACCTTTTTTGGGTTTGACCAATCCTATTGCTTTACAGAATTGGAATTTATAAAATCACAGTATGGTTGCGGCTTAGAATGAAAATTGGGGTATGCCTGTAACTAACAATCACAAACTAGAAAAAATTATGAGTAATATATCTTATTATACTGTTGAAGGTTTGAAAAAACTGAAAGACGAACTAAATCAGCTTCGTGACGTAGAACGTCCAAAAGCCTCTGAAGCTATTGCTGAGGCTAGAGACAAAGGAGATCTTAGTGAGAATGCAGAGTATGATGCTGCAAAAGAAGCACAAGGCTTGTTAGAAATGAGAATTTCTAAAATGGAAGCAGTGGTTGCAAATGCAAGAGTTATAGATGAGTCACAATTAGACACATCTAAAGCATTGGTTCACTCTTTAGTGAAAATTAAAAATACAAGTAACGGTACAGAAATGACCTATAAATTGGTAGCCCAGAGTGAAGCCGATATCAAGACAGGTAAAATTTCTGTAGAATCTCCAATTGGAAAAGGTTTATTAGGTAAGAAAGTAGGTGATACGGCAGAAATAAGTGTTCCAAACGGAACTATGAAATTTGAGGTGCTGGAAATTTGGAGAGAATAATAAAAGCAAAATAATTAAAACTTTTTCAATGTATGAGCTCGTACCTGGAAAAGGTTTTTGTATTTAAATAAGTATATTATGGCAACTATCTTTTCTAAGATCATTAGCGGTGAGCTTCCTGCATACAAAGTAGCTGAAACCGATAAATTCCTTGCATTTTTGGATATCAATCCAAACGCAGAAGGACATACGTTATGTATCCCAAAACAAGAAGTGAATAAAATATTCGATCTGGATGCAGAAACCTATCAGGAATTGATGAATTTTTCCAGAAAAGTAGCAATGGCATTAGAGAAAACCGTATCCTGTAAGCGAATAGGAATGACCGTTATTGGTTTAGAAGTTCCACATGTACATGTGCATTTAATTCCGCTAAATGCCATGTCTGATATGGATTTCAGTAAGAAAAAGAATTTTACTTCAGAAAAATTAAAAGCGCTTGCCGAGCAAATAAAGGGTAATCTATAATGGATCTATCAGATTATAAACTCAGCATAGATCTAAGGATAGATTGGAGCGATCTGGATATGTATAAACATGTAAATAACCTTTCCTTTATTAAATTTATGCAAACCGGAAGAGCACAATTCTGGGAAGCCACCGGACTTACAAAAATTTATGAGGAGACCAATAAAGGGCCAATGGTTGTCTCCACTCATTGCGATTTTAAGAAATCTCTTTACTATCCTGGAAACGCTATAGTGAAGACAAAACTTGCTTTTGTAAAGAACAGTAGTTTTGGGCTAGACCATATAATTATTAATGATGATATGGAGGTTTGTGCTGAAGGAAGAGACGTTGCAGTTTGTTTCGATTTTAATAAGGAAGAAACCTATACAATTCCAGATGAGCTTCGGGAATTAATGCAGAAATATTAAAGCTTTTTGAGAGCGATCTGAAAGGTAGTGCCTTTGTTAATCTCACTATGATATACCTTTATTCTTCCGTCATGATATTCCTCAATTATCCTCCTCGCTAAAGAAAGTCCCAATCCCCAACCTCGTCTCTTGGTGGTGTATCCAGGATTGAATATTGTTTGATATTTGCTTTTCGGAATCCCTTTTCCACTGTCCTTAATATAAATATAAACCCGGTGTAGATCCTGTTTAACTTCAATAGAAAGGGCACCTTTCCCCTTCATAGCATCTATGGCGTTTTTTACCAGATTCTCTATGGTCCAGCTAAAAAGTGATTCATTTAAACTTACATAAATAGGCACCTGAGGTAAGGAAAGTTTAAAATCTATTAAATTGGAGCTTCTGGTTTGTAAATAATTGAAGCTCTCTTTTGTAGCCTGAACCAGATCAGTTTTAGAAAGTATAGGTGTAGAACCTATTTTGGAAAAACGCTCTGTAATAGTTCGTAATCGCTCAATATCTTTTTCAATTTCAAGAATGTAGGACTTATTTACATTTTCCTCCTTAAGGATCTCTGTCCAGCCTATTAAAGATGAAAGGGGTGTTCCAATTTGATGCGCAGTTTCTTTAGCCATACCGGCCCAGAGTTTATTCTGTTCGCTAGATTTGGTAGTTGTGTAGAAGAAGTAAACCACTCCAATAAAGAGAAATATAATAAGCAATAACCCAATAGGGTAGTATTTAATTTTGGTGAGTAAAGGCGAATCTCCATAATAGATCTTATGCACCTGGTTTTTCCCAATAACCATTTCTATAGGCTCATTCTCCGACTTTAATCCATCAAAATACTCTTGAACTTTTTCTTTGCTTTGCCTTGTTTCAATTGGAATATTTAGCCCATCTACTATTACACCTTTTTCATTAATCCATATAGTTGGAATGGTAGTGTTGGCATTTAGGATCTTTAAAGTTAGATCTATATCTGTATCGCCAGTAGCTTTATCTAAAAAGGATTGTGCAGCCGTCCAAAGTTCCATCTTAGCACGCTCATCTTGTTTTAATCGTTCAAAAAAGATAGAAGTGTTCCATAAAATAAGTGCTACAATGAGCAGAGAAGAAATAATAATGAACCAACGTGCAAAGTTTCGTTCGTTTGTAAAATTCATGAAGCTTATTTAGGACGATTTAAATATAACCGTTTTCTGTTAATATTATTGTTGATTTACGGTTTTTCATTCCTAAGGCTATTCGTTACCTTTGTGAAAAATTACTGAATGGTATCAATAGACCCAAAAGAAATTAGTACGGGAAAAAGACATCAATATTTATTAGGCGCTATAGGTCCGAGACCTATTGCTTTTGCTAGTACTTTAGATGAAGAAGGAAGGCCAAATCTCTCTCCTTTCAGTTTTTTTAATGTGTTTAGTGCTAACCCGCCAATTCTAATTTTTTCACCGGCAAGAAGGGGCAGAGATAATACTGTGAAACATACTTATTTAAATGCAAAAGCTACTGGTGAGGTTGTTATAAATATTGTAGATTACAAAATTGTACAGCAAATGTCACTTTCCAGTACAGAGTATCCGGAGGGTGTAAATGAATTTGAAAAGGCAGGCTTTACTATGTTGAAATCTGATGTGGTAAAACCTTTTAGAGTTGCAGAATCTCCGGCACAATTCGAGTGTAAGATCTTGGAAGTGAAAGAACTTGGTGATCAAGGTGGAGCAGGAAATCTTGTGATCTGTGAAGTAGTTAAAATGCATTTTGATAAAGCAATCTTAGATGCTGAAGGTTTTATAGATCAGCATAAAATAGATCAGGTTGCCAGAATGGGTGGTAACTGGTATTCAAGAGCAAATATGGGATTGTTTGAAGTTCCAAAACCGCTTTCATCTTTAGGAATTGGTGTAGATCAAATTCCGCAGGAAATAAGAAATAGTAAAGTACTTACAGGAAATGATCTGGGAAGACTGGGAAATGTAGAGGTTTTACCTAACAATGAAGAAATAGATCAATTTTTAAAAGAAGACAGTAGTGCTTCAAAACTTGTGAATTCCGGAAATGAAGAAGAGATCCATTTACAAGCACATAATTATTTAGAAAACGAAGATCCGGCGAGCGCCTGGAAAATATTATTAGCAAAATCAAATTAAAATGGAAGTAGAAGGAAAGATTAAAATGATAGGAGAAACTCAAACTTTTGGAAGTAATGGGTTCAGAAAAAGAGAGGTGGTTGTAACCACAGAGGAGCAATATCCTCAACACATCATGGTGGAATTTGTACAAGATAAGACAGATCTTTTAAATAATTTTCAGGTTGGACAACCGGTGAAGATTGGGATTAATTTACGTGGTCGTGAATGGGTGAATCCACAAGGAGAAACTAAATATTTCAATTCTATTCAAGGTTGGAGAATAGAGAATTTACAAGCTGGAAGTACTCCAGGTCAGCAAGCACCTCCATCTGCAGATCAATTTGAGCCAGCTCAAGATCTTAAAGATGAAGATTACGACGATTTGCCATTCTAAGGTTTTACCTTTAGAATTACATAAATAAAAGCTTAGTGTCTTATTTTAAGGTGCTAAGCTTTTTCTTTTAGAAGTTTTTCAATTAAATTTCAACATCCTATTTATTATAAAAATTGAGTTTTACAAATTCATATCAAAAGTTTCCACCCGTGGAGATGGCCAATCCAGATGGGCTGTTGGCGATGGGTGGAGAACTTTCTGTAAATAGGTTGATAGATGCATACAACCGAGGAATCTTCCCATGGTATGATAGTTCAGAGCCGATTCTTTGGTGGAGTCCGGATCCAAGAATGGTATTGTTTCCTGAGAATTTAAAGGTGTCTAAAAGCATGGAACAGCTTTTTAAAAAAGATGCTTTTAAGGTTACTTATAATATAGCTTTTGAAAAGGTGATTGAAGCCTGCGGTACTATGAAGCGAATTGGGCAAAACGGAACTTGGATCACTACTGAAATAAAAGAAGCATACCTAAAACTTCATTCTCTGGGATTTGTAAAATCTGTAGAGGTTTGGCAACAGGGTGAATTAGTTGGTGGACTTTACGGGATCTACCTGAAAGAAAAGAAAATATTCTGTGGAGAGAGTATGTTCGCTAAAGTTAGCAACGCTTCAAAATATGGATTTATCACTTACGTTAATAAGTTGAAAAATGAAGGAGTAAAACTTATAGATTGCCAGATCTTCACTCCACATTTGGCCAGTTTAGGTGCCTCGGAGATTCCGCGCAAAGAGTTTTTAGAGTATTTAAAATAGTGGATTAAGGTATAATCTACAATCCTAATTCTACGAATATTGGTAAATGATCTGAGCCTATATTTCTTTGTGATGCTTGTTCAATTACATCAATTCCTTTGCTTACCAAGCAATGATCCAATGTTGTTCTCAAAGGATAAAAATCTGCAGGTCATGTAGTTCCTATTCCAAATCCATTTCTGGAATCCTTCAGTTCGCTTTTAATTATTAAATCTTTGAAAAAAGGAGAAAATGATGGGGTATTAAAATCTCCTATCAGGATAAAATTATCTTAAAAATTAGCTCTTCTATTCGCTATATTCATAAGTTGTACATTTCTTAACTTAAAGGTTTCAGAATTTGTTGGTGGCATTGGATGGGTAGCAATAATGGTAAGAGGTTCATCGGAAAAATTTAACTTTCCAATAATTGATGGTTTGATATTGTTTTCAAAATAAGTAACAGAAGACTTCATTTTGATCTTGCTCAACATGGCAATCCCAAAATTGTCTGTTCTCACTTCTGAAGCTTGAAAAGGATAAAGCTTATAAATGGAACTTAATTATAGTTCCCATTTCAGGGAGAGTTCCATAAAAACTAAAATATCTGGATCTTTCTCCTTTATCAGATCTATAACATTGGTATAACTGGTATTAGAAGATAACAAGTTTATGGAGAGAATTGATATTTAATCATTTGGATCTTTTAAAATTTCATCAGGGGAAATATATAAAGGCGCTATATATTTTGCGTTCCAGATAAAAAGGAAAACTATGATTATCAAAGGCATTCCTTTTCTTTGAAAAATCACAAATCCCGCAAAAATAAGAATCAATACAACTAGATACAGAACACGAAAATGAGACATAAGGTATATCCACCAAATAGTAGGAAATAAAGTTGGCAGAAAAGTAAAGACGGCAATGCTAACCAACAGAACAAAAAGTAAATTTCTAACAAATTTTGATTTCATAAAGGTTCTATGCTAATCTTTTAAACTTGGGTGTATCTAAAACAGTCCACCTCATGATCATTCACCATTCCCGTGGCTTGCATATGCGCATATATTACTGTAGAACCCACAAATTTGAATCTGCGTTTTTTAAGATCTTTACTCAGGGCGTCGCTTGTTTCTGTAGTTGGAGGAGCTTTTTTATAGTTTTCTACAGTATTTTTCAAAGGTTTTCCTCCTACAAAACTCCAAATGTATTTGCTGAAACTGCCAAACTCTTCCTGAACTTTCATGAATAGCTGGGCATTGGTAACGGTGCCTCTTACTTTTAGTTTATTCCGAATAATCCCTGCATTTTGAAGAAGTTCTTGGATCTTTTCTTCAGAATAATTAGCAATCAGTTTATAATCGAAATCATCGAAAGCTTCCCTAAAAGTTTCCCTTTTTCGAAGAATGGTGATCCAACTTAAACCAGCTTGAAAAGTTTCTAAAACGAGAAATTCAAAGATTTTAGAATCATCATAAACTGGAACGCCCCATTCTGTATCGTGATATTCTTCATATAAGGGATCTCCCAAACACCAGCCACATTTTTTTTGCTCACTCATGAGGTTTGTAACTATGGTTTAAAATTGTAAGTAATGGTTCCGGGTTGAGAATCTCGCCCCGCCATAGAAGTGAAATAGGCTTGTTTTGCGTATTCCTCTGCTTGATCGGTCAAACATTCATTATCTGTAGTAGAACTGCTTTTATTTATAGAAGTGCTTACAACACGACCATTTGCATTCACTGTGATATTTACAACCACTTTTCCAGATCTATCACAAGTATAAATTGGATTTGGAATTTCAATAGCGGTTCGATCTTTTAACGAGTATGAAATAGAACTATTATCTATTCCGCCTTTTTTGGCTGAAGTGATCTCCTTTGATTTATCTCCATCAGATTGTTTCTTAACTTCCTTTTTCTTTGCTGAAGATAAGCTGTATCTTCCTGTAGAATTAGGTGCATTTTCATCTGTAGACTCTAATTCTGCTGCACTGTTCTTCTGAAAGATCTCATTTAACTCCTCATTAAAATTTGCATCTCTCGACTCTTGATTTTGATTGAAGGCTTGGTGCGTTTCAATATTTTCCCGAGCTTTAGCTGGCACTAATTCCTCAGGTTCCTTTTCTTCTTCTACAGCTTCTTCAATTTTAAAACTATCGAGATCGACCAATAGCTCACGTTCTTTCTGAATATTATTGGAGAGATTTAAATTATATAAACTCAACATTAATACTGCAAAAAACAAAAGAGTGATGATCAGTGCTTTATGTCTGTCAAAAAAATCCATAGAATTAAAACTTCGAATGCTTTGATTTATTCTGCGTTTAAGGTAGCAAATTTTCAAAAGATGCCACATCTAAAGAATCTTCTACATTAAAAGTGCCAATCTTAGTTCTTCGCAAGGAAGAAAGATGCGCTCCGGAGTCTAGGGCTTTTCCAAAATCATGAGCAAGGCTTCGGATATAGGTTCCTTTGCTACAAGTCACTTTAAAATAAACATTCGGCATGTTAATTTTCGTGATCTCGAAACTGGAAATACTTATTTTTCTAGATGGAATTTCAACTTCTTCACCATTTCGGGCATATTCATAAAGTCGTTTTCCGTCTTTTTTTAATGCTGAAAATACCGGAGGAAATTGTGAGATCTCTCCAAGAAATTGAAAAGTAGCTTCTCGAATATTTTTTTCTGAAATATGTTGAGTAGGATAAGTCTGGTCTATCTCTGTTTCCAGATCGTAAGAGGGAGTAGTTGCTCCTAAGGTAAAAGTTCCTGTATATTCTTTTTCCTGACCTTGAAATTCTTCAATTCTCTTTGTGAATTTACCTGTACATATAATAAGCAGTCCGGTAGCTAATGGATCTAAAGTTCCGGCATGTCCAACCTTTATCTTTTTAATCGAACAGCTTTTTCTAATAAGCCATCTTACTTTATTTACCAATTGGAAAGAAGTCCAGCCTAAAGGTTTGTCAAACAACAAGATTTGTCCTTCTTTAAAGTCTTCGCTTTGCATTAAGAGGTAGTAAGGGGATTTACGAAAAAGTGGTAGAATAGGATGAATAGTCCAAATCCAATTCTATAATAACCAAACATCTTAAATCCATGTTTGCTCAAGTATCCTATAAAAGATTTTATTGCAAGAATAGCTACTAAAAAGCCTATTACATTTCCAATAATCAAAAGATTTGTTTGGTCTGAAGTTAATACAAAACCATCCTGATAATAATCGTATGTTTTCTTTACCGTTGCACCAAACATGGTGGGTACGGCAAGAAAGAAGGAGAATTCTGCAGCGGTAGTTCTGGATAATTTCTGGCTCATTCCACCAACGATGGAAGCTCCACTTCGGGAAACTCCAGGAATCATGGCTAAGCACTGAAAGAATCCGATCTTTAAAGCAGTAAGGTAACTTATCTTGTCATCTTCTGATGATTTAAACCACTCGTCCACCTTTAAAAGGATGAAGCCTCCAATTACGAGTGAACAAGCTACCACCAACGGACTTTCTAAAAGTTCATCGATAAGATCGTTCAGTAAAAGTCCTAAGACTACGGCAGGTAAAAATGCTACAAATAGTTTTTTGTAAAAATCGATACTTTGAAAAAAGCGTTTCCAATATAAGACCAAGACTGATAAGATGGTACCAAATTGAATAACTATAGTAAAAAGCTTCGTAAATTCTTGCTCTGCAATTCCGAAAAATGAGGAGGCAATTATTAAATGTCCTGTAGAAGAAACTGGTAAAAATTCGGTTAATCCTTCAATAATTGCAAGAATTATTGCTTCAATATATCCCATTTAATGCTTTTTCGGATTCACTAATATAGCATACACTTCAATTCCGAAACCAATCAACACCATTGCAGGCGCTAATCTAATTCTTCTGAAGCTGTAAATCTCTGGATTAAATACATTTGGATCTGTGCTACCACCACCAGACATTAAGATAAAACCAAGGGCAATTACGGCAAGACCTATAAACATAAATGTGTAGTTCTTTTTCCCGAAAACAAAGTTAAGATCTTGTTTATGAAATGGTTTTTTAATCTTGCTCATTTGTAATTTTTTAATTTTCTAAACTTGGCCACGAATGCACGAATAAATTATAGGATGATTAGCTGATGCATTTATTTATCTGCTTCAAAATTAGGAAAAATCGTTAACTTATTTCCAGAGATCTATTTTTAATAATACAGTTCGTCTGTTTTAAGATTCAAGAATCTGGAAGTTGCAAAAAAGGTACTTAGCCATGAGATAAGTGATCCCATTAGAAAAATTCCAACAAACAATGCTATTAATATTTTTTTGTCGCTTAATAATTCCAATTCAGGAAAGCTGTTATTCAAATAATAAAGAACAGCAGCCATTCCAATTAAGGCCAAAACGGCTCCAATTATGCCGAGTTTTACACTTTGCCAGATAAATGGCCTACGTATAAAACTTTTAGTGGCTCCAACCATTTGCATGGTTTTAATTATAAATCGTTTAGAATAAACAGCTAATCTAATTGAGCTATTTATCAATAATACGGCTATAAAGGTGAAAATCCCACTAATTACAAGGATCCAAAAACTTATTTTCTTAACATTATCATTTAACAAAGCAATAAGTGGCTTATCATACACCACTTCATCTACAAAATTCTTGGAAGTAAGATCGCCTGCTATTTTATCTATTTGCTCTGAAGAAACATAATCTGCTTTCATGTGAATATCTATTGAATTCTGCAATGGATTATAGCCTAAAAACTCCATAAAATCTTCTCCAATTTCCTTGCTGTGTTCTGCTGCTGCATCTTCTTTAGAAACAAAGACACTAGTTTTGGTATATTCTGCCAAGGCCAAACTCTTCTTCAATTGTTCTATTTCTACATCTTTGGCGGTATCTTTTAGATAAACGGTAAGCGCTATTTGTTCTTTAAAATGATCGGCTACTTTTTTGGTGTTCAAAACCAAAAGTCCCAACAGGCCCAGTAAAAAGAGCACTAAGGATATACTAATAACTACAGAGAAATAAGAAGAAATTAATCGGCGTTTTTGATACCTTTCAAAAGATGTACTCATAAAGTAATTTCAGATTTTGGTGTAAAAATAAGAAAGTTAATCGTTCACATTCTTTAAAACGTTTAAAGTTTATAAATTATTCTTATTAGATTAATTTAGTTAAAAATTACAGCATGAAAATATTGATATATGGTGCGGGTGGAATAGGCGGATATTTTAGCGCTAAGCTTGCTAAAGCTGTAAATGAGGTAACTATCTATGCAAGAGGTGCTCATTTAAAAGCGATCCAGGAATCTGGTATAAGCGTGAAAAGTATTCATGGCGATTTTAAAGCAATTCCAAAATTAGCAACAGAAGATCTTTCCAAAGTTGAACAACCAGATCTAATTATACTTGGAGTAAAATCATGGCAAATACCATCTGCAGCAGAAAAATTAAAACCGCTTCTAAAGAAAGACACTATGGTTTTGCCATTGCAGAATGGTGCTAATAATGTAGAGATGTTACTAAATGTGATACCAGAGGAAAATGTACTGGCAGGATTGTGCCTAATTGTAAGTTATATCTCTGGTCCGGGAGAGATCACCCATGCCGGTCATGAACCAAAGATTATATTTGGAGAGAAAAATAATGAAAGAACACAGAGAGTTTTAAAGCTATCGGAAGTTTTTACCAAAGCCGAAATCTCAAATTTGGTGCCGGAAGATATCACATTGGAGATCTGGAAAAAATTCCTTTTCATAACAACAATTAGTGCTTTGGGTGGATTAGCGAGAGTGCCTTTAGGAGAGATAAGGGAAAGTGATTATTTGTTAGATATAATGATAAAAACTGGAAAGGAGATCATTACGGTTGCTAATGCAAAGAATATCAAATTAAATAAAAGTCATTTAGATCTGGTAATGGAAACCATTGCAAATCTAGATCCTAAGACTACGGCATCAACTCAGCGCGATATCTTGACAGGAAAACCTTCAGAATTAGAAAATTTCAATGGTTATATAGTGAAGGAAGCTAACCGACTCAATATTCCAACTCCTGTAAATCAATTTATTTATGAATGTTTGAAGCCTATGGAAAAGCAAGCGAGGATACACCTAGAAACTAACTAAAAGAGGGCGTTTAAAGAAGTTTAAAATTGTAAATTTGCGCGCATTACAGTTAAGTATTACTGCGTAATCAGAAACAAATAGAATGAGTTACCATTTCAATGAGATTGAGGCCAAGTGGCAAAAATATTGGTCAGAGAACCAAACTTTTAAGGCGAAGAATAACAGCGATCTGCCAAAATTCTATGTCTTAGATATGTTTCCTTATCCATCCGGAGCGGGATTGCATGTTGGGCATCCGCTAGGTTACATTGCCAGTGATATTTACGCAAGATTTAAACGCCATAAAGGTTTTAATGTTTTACATCCCCAAGGATATGATAGTTTTGGATTGCCAGCAGAGCAATATGCAATTCAAACTGGTCAACATCCTGCTTTAACTACAGAAGATAATATTAAAAGATACCGCCAGCAGTTGGATCAAATTGGTTTTTCATTCGATTGGAGTAGAGAAGTGCGAACTAGCGAACCAGAGTATTACAAATGGACACAGTGGATCTTCATTCAGCTTTTTGAATCTTGGTATGATAAAAATAATGATAAAGCAAGTGCCATTTCAGAATTAGAAACCATCTTTTCTACTGAAGGAAATGCAAATATAAATGCTGTTTGTGATGAGGACATAAATAATTTTTCAGCAGATGATTGGAATGCCTATTCTTCTGAAGAAAAACAGGAAATCCTGTTAAAATACAGACTTACTTATTTAGCTGAAACGGAAGTGAACTGGTGCCCGGAATTAGGCACTGTATTGGCAAATGATGAAATTGTGAATGGAGTTTCGGAACGTGGAGGATATGCGGTAATTCGAAAAAAGATGACGCAATGGAGCATGCGAATCTCAGCCTATGCACAACGTTTATTAGACGATTTAGAAACTATAGACTGGCCACAACCACTTAAAGATTCACAAACCAACTGGATTGGAAGATCTAAGGGGGCGCTTGTGAAATTTAAAATTCAAGATTCAGAAAAAAATATTGATGTTTTCACGACCAGACCAGACACTATTTTTGGGGTTAGCTTCATGACGCTTGCTCCCGAGCATGAATTAGTTCATGAAATAACTACACCTGAACAAAAAGATGCCGTTACTAATTACATAGAAAAATCGGCTAAACGCAGCGAACGCGAGCGCATGGCAGATGTGAAGACTATAAGTGGTGTATTTACAGGAGCCTATGCTCTTCATCCTTTAAGCGGAGAAGAAATTCCCATTTGGATCGGGGATTATGTTTTGGCGGGATATGGAACAGGGGCTGTAATGTCGGTTCCCTGTGGAGATCAGCGAGATTATGATTTCGCTAAACATTTTGGTTTGCCAATCCCAAATATTTTTGAAGGGAAAGACATTTCTGAAGAGGCTTATTCCGAAAAAGAAGGGGTAATTATTGCAAATAGTGATTTCTTAACCGGATTAAGTTATAAAGAAGCTACCCAAAAAGCAATTGAAGCCTTGGAAGCAATTAATGCAGGAAAAGGAAAGATCAATTACAGATTGCGGGATGCAGTGTTTTCTAGACAACGCTATTGGGGAGAGCCTTTTCCGGTTTATTACGTGAATGGTTTGCCACAAATGATTGCAGAGGAGCACTTGCCTTTAAAATTACCGGAAGTAGAAAAATACCTTCCAACCGAAGAAGGGGAGCCGCCTTTAGGTCGCGCCACTAATTGGGCTTGGGATACCAATAAGAATGAAATAGTTTCTAATGAGATGCTGAATCAAGTTCAGCATGACGAACCTAATAAGGATGTCACACCGAGCGGAGTCGAGGGGTCTTCAGTCAAAGGGATTTATCCTTTAGAACTCAATACAATGCCAGGTTGGGCGGGAAGTTCATGGTATTTCTTTAGATATATGGATGCCGATAATGATGAACATTTTGTGTCGGAAGAAGCCCAGAAATATTGGGAAAATGTAGATTTGTATATTGGAGGGAGTGAGCACGCAACAGGGCATTTATTGTATTCAAGATTTTGGGTGAAATTCTTGTATGATCGCGGAATGGTTACAGTAAAAGAACCTTTCAAAAAACTCATCAATCAAGGGATGATCCTTGGAATGAGTGCCATTATAAGAAGAAATTCAGAAATTTTAGTAAAGAAAACCGATGGAACTAGTGAAATAATTAAAAATGATCCCCCTGTTTTTATCTCTGAAAGAGGTGTTGAAGCTAATGCGGAATTTACTGAAAATGGTAAAAGAGGAACTATGAATTTATCAGTAAGTGAAATACCTCTTATAAAATATGAAGAAGAGAAAGAATTTGAATTAAGAGAGCAGTATGAAAACCTTCAAAGTACTGCATTTAAATATGAATGGTTACATGTAGATGTGAGTTTTGTAAATCCAGCTACAAGAGAAATTGATTTACAGAAACTAAAAAATTGGCAAAGTGAATTTGGGAAAGCGAAATATTACCTTACCTCTTCCGGTAAAATGTATGCGAAAAATGAGGTCGAAAAAATGTCTAAGTCCAAATACAATGTGGTAAATCCAGATGAGATTTGTTCTCAGTACGGAGCCGATACCTTGCGTATGTACGAGATGTTTCTTGGACCATTAGAACAAGCGAAACCTTGGAATACAGCCGGAATTACCGGAGTTCATAGTTTTTTAAAGAAAATGTGGAAGCTTTATCATAACGATGAGGTGTTTGTAGTTTCAGAAGAAAAAGCTTCACCCGATTCTATGAAAACTTTGCACAAAACCATCAAAAAAGTTACGGAAGATATAGAAGAATTCAGTTTCAACACTTCGGTTTCTACGTTTATGATCTGTGTAAATGAGTTAACGGTTCAGAAATGTGATCAGCGAGAGGTGTTAGAACCTTTAGCTATTTTAATTGCGCCTTATGCACCACATATTGCAGAAGAACTTTGGAGTAAATTAGGTCACGATTCTTCTATTACAACTGCAGAATACCCTGTTTTTGAGGAAAGTTTTTTAGTTGAAAGTACCAAGCAATATCCAATTTCTTTCAACGGAAAAATGAGATTTACCATGGAACTATCCCTGGAACTCGGAAAAAATGAAATTGAAAAAGCTGTGATGGCAGATGAGCGAACCCAAAAACAACTGGAGGGAAGAACTCCTAAAAAAGTGATTGTTGTTCCAGGAAAGATCGTAAACATTGTGGGCTAGGTCCAGTTTTAAATTATAAATCGCATTTAGCTATATTTGATATATGGAGTACCTTTTAATTGGTTTGGGAGCTGGAGCTATTTTAGCGTATTTTATTTTTGCCAGGCTCAATAAAAACAAAAATAGATCGCGGGCAGATGAGCAATCTGTGATCTTGATGGATAAAATTAAGAGCGTTTGTAAATTCATCTCTGTTGAAGGAGATTTTTCTGAGATCTATCATTATGAAAATCTCAAAGAAAAATATGTAAGCTTGCTTTTAGGAAAGAAAAAAGCGATCATTCTTATCACCGCAAAAGCGCATGTGGGTTTCGATCTTAGTAAAGTTAGAATGGATAGCGATATAGAAAATAAGAGGATCATTCTTACCAATTTCCCGAAACCAGAACTGCTTACTGTAGAAACCGATTTCAAATATTACGATAAACGTGAAGGTTGGGCAAATCCTTTTACAACCTCGGACCTTACAGATATTAGCAGGGATTCAAAAAAGCATATTGTAGATAAGATTCCGCAAAG
>JBBSVD010000028.1:0-24067 GCA_038233835.1 Flavobacteriales bacterium
AGTGCTAAAAAGTGTTGACTTTCAATTTCGAAATTTAGAAAGACAAATACCGTAAAACATATTACAATGAAGATTGAATATAGATATACCGAAAATACTAAAATGTTATTATCAAAAAAATTAAAATAAAGAATTCCTAAGGATAAGACTGAATTGAGTACGTATCTTAAAAGCACATTGAAAAAAAGTCTGCCTGTTTCAAATTTGGGAATTATATTGTGTAAGTAATCTGCTTCATAAAATTTTACAAGTGGATCGTAGAAAAGCTCATTTTCGAAATATCTCACCATTGCTAATAAAATTACCAATAGGGAGATCATGATTATCTTAAATCTCTTTTTCATCTGCTGTATTTTTAGAAAACAATCTAACCCAGAATACCCATAAAATAAATACGGTGCCGTAAATAATTAGCGGAAAAACAATTCCATGTAAAAAGCTGGTATATTTTGGGTATTCGTAAATGCCTATGGTAAGAATTACAATTCTAACAATATTCATTATATAAATAATTACCGCTCCGGTAATAATATAAAGCAGTGTGATTTTAAATCTTGCAAAAAATGAAAGTATAAATGAAGTAAACAAAATTATGATGCTTATGGAGTTACAGCCTTCTATAATCCTTGCTAAAAATATTTCATTAATATATAATTGCAATGAAGGCTCCCCTGGATTCACCAAAATTATTGAAACATAACCTAAGGACTCTATTACATCTTTACTTTGAAGTGCCACTAAGTGGGTAAAAAAATCTGGATAATAAGATGAAGCATCAAATAAATTTAGATAACCTGTATAAATTATTGTGAACACTAGATAGCTTCCCAAAAAAATGAGAATGAATCTTAGTACCGATTGGTATTTCCTAAATAATTGGAGCAATTAAAATCTTGATTTTAACAAATTTATAGAAAATTGTATGCGCTTCATCCTATTATTTTTGAATACTTTTGAACAAAAAATTATCAGCATGCCTTTTCAAAAATTAAAACCACAGATACTTTCAATTTTAAGCAATACTGGATCTAATGTAGACACCAAGCTTACAGCAGTTTGCGAAGTTTTAGAACAAAATATTCCATATTATGATTGGGTAGGATTCTACTTTAAAAATGATGAAAAGAATGAGCTAAAATTAAAAGCTTTTGCGGGTGAACCTACAGATCATATCATTATTCCATTTGGAAAAGGTATTTGTGGCCAAGTTGCCTTAAGTAATCAAAATTTTGTGGTGCCAGACGTAAAAGCTCAGGACAATTATATTGCATGTAGCATTAACGTAAAGGCAGAGATCGTTATCCCATTATTCTTAAATGGAGAAAACGTAGGTCAAATAGATATAGATTCGCACACAGCCGATCCATTTTCCCGAGAAGATGAATTGTTCCTAGAATTTGTAAATGCAGAAGTTGCGAAGATTCTTCAATAAGAATTCACGATTGAGGGTTCAAGATTTAAGGTTTAAGGATAATGACGCAAAACTTTGTATTTTAAATCTTGAATTAAAAATTACATTCCAGTTCTAATAGCTTCTACAGGATCTAGTTTTGATGCTGAAATTGCAGGAATGATACCCGCTATAAGTCCAATTATGGCGGACACGATGGTTCCTAAGAACATATTCCAAGGAGAGAGCACGAATTCGAAATCTCCTGTGAACTGAGAAGCGATAATTGAAACAACCCAAACCAGGAATAAGCCTATTAATCCACCAATTACAGCAAGGATAACTGCTTCAAATAAGAATTGAAATAATATAAATTTATTTTTGGCTCCCAACGATTTTTGAATTCCAATTAAATTGGTGCGTTCTTTTACACTTACAAACATGATGTTTGCAATTCCAAAACCACCTACCAATAAGGAGAATCCACTTATAATAAGGCCTATTAAATTCATTTGCCCGGTAATATTATCTATAAGATCTGCAAATCCTTGAAGTTGATTTACAAAAAAGTTGCTCACTTCATCTGGCTTCAATGCCCGATAATTTCGAAGTTGTTGAGTTAACACCGCAATAAATTCGGCATTATCTACTCCGTCATTCGGTTTAATTATAATTTGAGGAAACGTGCTTTTGTTATTATCTCCATAAATTCTTCTAACTACATTCACTGGAAGAAAAACTGAGGAATCTTTGGAGTTTCCAAATAATCCAGCTCCCTCCTTTTTAAGTACGCCAATTACATTGAATTTTCGACCATACATTCTTATCTCTTTCCCAATCGCCTCAGAATCTCCAAAAAGACTTTGTGCAATTTCATATCCTAGAATAATTACTGCAGTTCCACTAACAGATTCGGCTTCATTAAAAAAGCGTCCTTTTTCTAATTTTAGGGCTTCAATTAGATAATAATTATTGGTAACAGCTCCAATTTCTACTTGAGATATGGTTTTTTCTTCAAATTTTATAGTCTCTCTAGGGACGTTTAATGCATAATCTACCGCTTCTAAATCTGGTAAATTTCTGTCTAGATATTGAAATTCATCATAAGAAACATCTGGAAATTGTTCTCTTTTCCAACGGGGTATTTCCGATGGTCCAAAACTGAACCGCATAACAATAATAGTACTATTGTCCAGAGAACTAAGGCTGCCTTTAATTTCACGTTGTAAAGAATCTACTGCCGCAAGTACTGCAATGATCGAAAAAATACCTATGGTTACACCTAACAATGAGAGGAAGGTTCGTAACTTATTGTTTCTTAATGCATTTACTGCAAAATTAAAACTTTCTTTAAGTAACCTTAAATAGATCAGCATATAAAAAACAGGTGTTTTGGCATAGAATAAAGATAAGACGCTGCAGCTATTATTTTGTTACATTTTTTTTAAGAAATAAAACTGAAGAAGTTTAAATTTTCTAGTGATTTACTTACTTTTGCAAGCCAAACAAACACAACACAATGAGCAATTTAAAAACTGCGAAATCTGCATTGATTTCGGTATTTAGCAAAGAAGGACTGGAACCAATCGTTCAAAAAATGGACGAATTGGGAATTACAATTTATTCTACAGGCGGTACCGAAAAATTTATAAAGGACCTTGGGATTGCTGTTATTCCGGTGGAAGACCTTACTTCTTATCCTTCTATTTTAGGTGGGCGAGTAAAAACTTTGCATCCAAAAGTGTTTGGAGGGATCTTGAACAGACAAGACAATGAAAGTGATGCTGCCGAAATGAAAGAATATGAAATTCCTCAAATAGACATTGTTGTTGTAGATCTTTATCCTTTTGAAAAAACATTGGCT
The DNA here is from genome assembly GCA_038233835.1 of Flavobacteriales bacterium. GTDB lineage: Bacteria > Bacteroidota > Bacteroidia > Flavobacteriales > Flavobacteriaceae > Gillisia. The sequence goes on from JBBSVD010000028.1 coordinate 3,255, forward strand.
TCCGGCGCTTCGGAATCAGATATCATAGAAAAGATAGATATAGGAGGAATTTCTCTTATTCGTGCAGCGGCAAAGAATTTTAAAGATGTCCTTTGTGTTTCTTCTGTAGATGATTATTCTGAATTTTTACAATTACTTTCAGAGAATAACGGAACAACTTCCTTAAAGGAAAGAAAGAAATTTGCAGGAAAATCATTCCATGTATCTTCTCATTACGATACTGCAATTTTTAATTTTTTCAATTCTGAAGGCGATACCTTCAAACAAAGTTTTAACAATGGAAAAGTATTGAGATATGGAGAGAATCCACATCAAAAAGGAACCTTTTTCGGTGATTTTGAAGCGATCTTCCATCAATTGCATGGAAAGGAATTGTCTTATAACAATTTATTAGATGTAGATGCGGCAGTGAATTTGATGAATGAATTTAAGAATGATGCTCCCACTTTTGCAATCCTAAAACATAATAACGCCTGTGGATTAGCTCAACGTGACACACTTTTACAAGCCTATAATGATGCTTTAGCTGGAGATCCAGTTTCAGCTTTTGGGGGTGTTTTAATTAGCAATACTGAAATTGATAAAGAAACGGCAGAAGAGATCCATAATTTATTTTGTGAAGTGGTGATCGCTCCTTCTTATTCTAAGGATGCTATTGAAGTATTACAAGGAAAGAAAAACAGGATCATTTTAATTCAGAAAGAAATAGAGCTACCAAATAAATTGGTGAGAACCTGTTTAAATGGCGTATTGGTTCAGGATAAGGATTTTAAAACAGATTCTATAGCAGATTTAACACAGGCTACCAACAATAAACCAAGTATTAACGAGTTAAATGATTTGATTTTTGCTTCTAAAATTTGCAAGCATACAAAATCCAATACCATAGTTTTAGCAAAGAACAAACAATTACTGGCCAGCGGCACCGGGCAAACTTCTAGAGTAGATGCTTTAACACACAGTATAGAAAAGGCAAAATCCTTTAATTTCGATCTAAAAGGATCGGTTATGGCGAGTGATGCATTTTTCCCTTTTCCAGATTGTGTAGAAATTGCAGACAATGCAGGAATCACAGCTGTAATTCAGCCTGGAGGCTCGATAAAAGATCAGCTAAGTATAGATTATTGTAACCAACATAATATGGCAATGGTTATTACTGGAACGCGCCATTTTAAACATTAATTTCATTACATTTACCTAACAACCTCAACTTATAAATTATGGGATTTTTTGATTTTCTCATTGAAGAAATAGCAATAGATTTAGGAACCGCCAATACATTGGTTATCCACAACGATAAAGTAGTAGTGGATAGTCCATCTATTGTAGCCAGAGATAGAACCACTGGTAAAATTATTGCGGTTGGTAAGGAAGCGGCGATGATGCAAGGGAAAACCCATGAGAATATCAAGACCATTCGCCCATTGAAAGATGGAGTAATTGCAGATTTTGATGCCAGTGAGAAAATGATAAGTATGTTTATCAAAGAAATTCCGGCCTTAAAGAAAAAAATGTTCACCCCTGCCCTAAGAATGGTTATTTGTATTCCTTCTGGGATCACCGAGGTAGAAATGAGAGCAGTAAAAGAAAGTGCAGAGCGAGTAAATGGTAAAGAGGTATATCTTATTCATGAGCCAATGGCTGCAGCTATTGGAATAGGAATAGATATTATGCAACCTAAGGGAAACATGATCGTAGATATAGGAGGTGGAACTACAGAGATTGCGGTGATAGCTCTTGGTGGAATTGTTTGTGATAAATCTATAAAGATAGCAGGTGATGTATTTACTAATGACATAGTATATTATATGCGTACCCAACACAACTTATATGTGGGAGAACGCACTGCAGAAAAAATAAAAATCCAAATTGGTGCCGCTACCGAAGATCTAGAAGTTCCGCCAGAGGAAATGAGTGTTCAGGGTAGAGATTTACTTACAGGAAAACCTAAACAAGTTCAAATATCTTATAGAGAAATTGCAAAAGCATTAGATAAATCTATTCTGAGAATAGAAGATGCTGTAATGGAAACTCTTTCTCAAACCCCGCCCGAGCTGGCTGCAGATATCTATAATACCGGTATCTACTTAGCAGGTGGAGGATCTATGTTAAGAGGGTTAGACAAACGTTTATCTTTGAAGACAGATCTTCCTGTATATATTGCTGAAGACCCATTAAGAGCGGTTGTTAGAGGAACCGGAATATGCCTTAAAAACCTTGCCCGTTATAAAGGAATATTGATCAAGTAGGACTTAACTCATGCAGCAGATTTTCAATTTTCTTATTCGCAATAAGAATAACATCCTATTCCTGTTGCTGTTGACGCTATCTTTATTTTTAACAATTCAGTCTCACTCGTTTCACAAAAGCAAATTTATAAGCTCCGCCAATTTTATTACTGGCGGAATCTATAAAAAGGCAAATAGCATACAGTCTTATTTTCATTTAGAAGATTATAACAATAGGTTGCTAGAGGAAAACAACGAGTTACGCAACAAACTTTCAAATCTTCCTGATACACTTTTTAATGATACGTTTATTGACTCTACGATATATGAAGGTATCTATGAGTTTAGCACCGCCAGAGTGATCAATAATAATTACTCCAAAGTGGATAATTACATCACTTTGGATAAGGGTAAAAAAGATCATATCTCACCTGAATATGGTGTGGTTACCAGTCAGGGTATTGTTGGAATAATAGACAATGTTTCTGCCAATTACTCCAGAGTTATCTCCATTTTAAATTCCGATTCTAAGATCAATGCACAGTTAAAGAAAACTAATCATTTTGGTTCACTGGTTTGGAATGGAAAAGATCCTAATATAGTTCAGTTACTGGATGTACCAAGGCAAGCGCCTTTAAAAAAAGGAGACACTATTATAACTGGAGGAAAATCATTGATCTTTCCTAGAGGAATTCCTATAGGAAATATCACCGATTTCAATCTAGATGAAAATGGAAGTTATTATACAATAAACATTAAATTATTTAACGATATGACCAATATTGGTCATGTTTATGTTATAATGAACAAGGATAAGGAAGAAATTAAATCTTTAGAGGAGGAGGACGATAATGACTAATATCATAATCTCAAACAGTATCCGATTCATTGTGTTAATTTTACTCCAAGTATTGTTGTTAAACAACATCAATTTTCTAGGATACATCAACCCCTATCTTTATATCCTATTTCTTATATTATATCCTTTCAATTCTCCACAATCCTTATTTTTGATTTTGGCGTTTCTTCTAGGATTAAGTTTAGATACCTTTGAGGATAGTGGGGGTATTCATGCAGCAGCTTGTGTATTTATAGCATATATAAGGCCAATAATTCTTAGATTTTCCTTCGGTATTAGTTATGATTATCAAACGGTAAAATTATCTAATACCCCATATGGAGCAAGATTAAGTTATATTTTAATTGTAGTTATTCTGCATCATTTTCTGCTATTTATATTGGAGATGTTTAGTTTTACTCATATATTTTTAATTCTGAAAAAGACATTATTTACCAGTATTTTTACTATACTCATGGTATTAATAAGTTTAACCTTATTTAAGTCGAGAAGAAGATGAGAAGACTCCTGCTTTACATAATTATTATAACTACCGGATTTATCTTTATTGGTAGGTTATTCTATTTGCAGGTTGTAGACGAATCATTTGCGCGTTTAAGTGAAAACAACGCCATCAAGGTGGTTTATAACTATCCGCAGCGTGGGTATATTTTTGATAGAAATGGAGAATTGCTGGTATCTAATCAGCCTTCTTATGATGTCATGGTAATTCCAAGAAATGTAAAACCTTTTGACACTACCGAATTTTGTAACATTTTAAAGATAACTCGCGAGCAATTAGGTAAAAAATTAGATAAAGCAAAAATATATTCTCCCAGATTACCTTCTATCGTAGTTCCGCAGCTAACAAAATCTGAATACGCTTATCTTCAGGAGAAAATGAGAAAATATCCTGGTTTTTATATTCAAAAGAGATCTTTAAGAGATTATCAAACAGCAAACGCATCAAACGTTCTTGGATATATTGCCGAAGTGAATAATAAAATTATTAGCGACAATCCGTATTATCTGTCTGGAGATCTTATAGGAAAACAGGGAGTTGAGGGGCAATATGAAGAAATACTTCGAGGAATTAAAGGTGTAAAATATATCCAGAAAGATAGATTCAACAGAGATATTGGCCCATTTAAAGAGGGCATTTTTGATACGCTTCCTAAAAAAGGGAAAGATGTAAATATTTCAATAGATGCAATGCTTCAGGCTTACGGGGAGAAATTGATGGAAAATAAGCGAGGTGGAATTGTTGCCATTGAACCTGGTACTGGAGAAATTCTATCCCTTATTACTGCACCTAGTTACGATCCTGCATTGCTAATGGGAAGACAGCGTTCTTCAAATTTTACAAAATTCTATTTAGATACGATCACCAGACCTTTATACGATCGAGGTTTACTGGCGGAATACCCTCCTGGATCACCATTTAAAACAATTAACGCTCTAATAGCTCTTCAAGAAGGAGTTATAGACACACATGATAGTTTTTATTGTAATAGAGGTTATGTGTATGGAAGAGGTAGAAAATTAGGCTGTCACGCACATGCAAGTCCGTTGGATATGATTCCGGGTATAGCTCAGTCTTGTAATGCCTATTTTGCAAATGTGTATAGAAGGATTATAGAGAAATATCCAACTCCACAGGAAGGTATAGATGTTTGGTCTAAGCATTTAAATAGTTTTGGATTGGGAGAATTCTTGGGTTATGATCTACCGGCAGGACGATCTGGTAAGATACCAACATCAGAATATTATAATAAGATTTACGAATATCCAACCTATAAATGGTTTGCAACTGCCACCTTATCTAATGCTATTGGACAAGGAGAAGTGTTAATGACGCCAATCCAACTGGCAAATATGACCGCAGCAATAGCAAACAGAGGCTGGTTTTACACTCCTCATATACTAAAAAGCATAGTAGGTCAACCTATTAAAGACTCAGAATTTACTGAGAAAAAATTTACAACCATAGATAGCAAACATTTTATTCCTGTGATAGAAGGAATGCATCAAGTTTATAAAGTTGGTACTGCATCTGCACTTCAAATTCCAGGAATAGAGATCGCTGGAAAAACAGGAACTGCAGAAAATTTCACTAAGATCAATGGTAAGCGTACCCAACTAACAGATCATTCCATTTTTATTGCTTTTGCACCGGTAGATAATCCTAAAATAGCAATTGCCGTATTTGTAGAAAATGGCTATTGGGGTGGTAGATATGCAGGAAGAATTGCCAGTTTAATGATCGAAAAATACCTTAAAAAAACCATTACCAGAACCGATATGGAAACATGGGTTCTTACTCATAGTCTAGAAGAAGAATACGCCAAAGTAATTAGTGGTGAACCTTTCACAATTAATAAATAATGGCGAAAGGGTCAATTAGCTTCGATTGGGTTACTATAATGATTTACCTGTTCTTAGTGATCTTTGGATGGATGAATATTTACTCGGCCTCTTTGGGAGATGCGCCATCAGGATTATTGGATTTCGATCAGATTTACGGAAAACAAGCCGTTTGGATCTTGTTAAGTTTCTTAATGATTGTAATAATCCTCTCTATAGAATCTAAATTCTATATGAAATTTTCCAGTGTATTCTATGTAATTTCCTTGATCTCTATACTCGGACTTTTCGCCTTTGGTAAAACTATTAATGGAGCAACTTCTTGGTATGTATTTGGAGGAGTTAGCATTCAACCTGCCGAATTTGCAAAAGTTGGAACCACGCTGGCTTTAGCTAACTATTTAGGAGACATACAAACCAATATAAAATTATTCTCTCATCAATTAAAGGCATTTTTGATAATTGCCATACCTGCCTTGATTATATTACCTCAGCCAGATGCGGGAAGTGCAATGGTATATGCAGCTTTCTTGTTTCCCTTATATCGAGAAGGTCTCTCCGGAATGTATTTGTTTTTAGGATTTGCAGGAATCGCTATTTTTATATTAACACTTTTAATAGGTCCATTATATGTAGCTATTGCAGTAGTGTTGGTAGGTTTGCTAAGCCTTCTCCTAAAGCGTAGAAAAAGACCTAGCTTACCTTTCCTTTTTATATTGATAATAGGAGCTGTTGCGATATCTTATTCCGTAGATTATATTTTTCAGAATGTATTTGAACAAAGACACAGGGACAGGTTCAATATTGTTTTAGGAAAAGAAGTAGATGCAAAGGGAATTGGTTACAACACCAATCAGAGTGAAATTGCAATAGGCAGCGGTGGATGGTTGGGTAAAGGCTGGACAGAAGGAACCCAAACCAAGGGACAATTTGTTCCAGAACAACATACAGATTATATCTTTAGTACAGTAGGTGAAGAGTGGGGTTTTGCCGGATCGGCAATAGTTGTCCTTCTATTTATGGGATTACTTTTTAGGTTACTACATCTTGCCGAGAGGCAAAAATCTACATTTAATAGAGTGTATGGATATAGCCTGGTGGGAATAATATTTATTCACTTTTTGGTGAATATTGGAATGGTTTCGGGTATTTTCCCTACAGTTGGGATTCCACTACCCTTTTTTAGCTACGGTGGTTCTGGTTTGTGGGGTTTCACAATCTTACTGTTTATCTTTTTAAAATTAGATTCTGAAAGAATGGCATTCTAATAAAATCTTTTTAATTACATCGCTCGGCCAATACAAGCAATAAAGCAACCACTAGGATAATAACGGGATAGATATATTTACGTTTCATAAACCGGTAATTTAGATAAAACAAAAGCGCCTCTATCAAATAGAGGCGCTTTTGTTTTATATTTTATTTTTAATTCTTAATGGCTACTTTAGATCTTTTAATATTATTGATCTTAATATCTTCAAGCACATTAATTGCCTCTTCCACGTAAACATCACCAGTTAAACTCTCATGCCATCTATCTCTCTTTTCTCTTAAAATAGTATCTGTAGTAGACAATTCCATTTCATAGGGCAGAGACTCATAAGTAAGATTAGAGGTGTATTTTGAGATAGCATCAAACCTCTTAGCATCTTCTTGAGAAAGCAATCTTTGATTTTGGTATGACTTATAATTTAAGGGATAAATTTCTTCATCTCTTTGATCTTTTACCCATTTAGCATTTTCAGCTATTAAATTTAACTGAGCATTATTAGACATTCTTTGGTTACTATTTTTAATTGCACCTTTAAAATCTATATATCCATCCCAAATTTTATATTTGGCAGCTTTAATTTGATCCCATGGAAGTGGATTTTCATAATCTTTTTCTCCAATATCTATAAAACTATATCTATCTGGAACCACTACATCACTTTTAACACCTTCTAATTGAGTAGAACCTCCATTAACGCGGTAAAACTTCTGAGTGGTTAATTTAAGTGCACCAAGATCGCCATACTCATTACTTCTAACGGTTTGATTAAGATCAATTACATTCTGAACAGTTCCCTTACCATAAGTTTGTTTACTTCCAATTATGATAGCTCTTTTGTAATCTTGCATTGCAGCAGCAAGAATCTCCGAAGCTGATGCAGATAATTCATTTACCAAGATCACCAAAGGACCATCCCACAAAATACTTGGGTCTTGATCTTCTAATATCTCTTGACCTGCTTCTTTGGATTTTACTTGAACAATAGGACCTTTTTCTATAAATAAACCGGCGATATCTACCACTGTTTTAAGTGATCCACCACCGTTATTTCTTAGATCCAAAACAAGACCTTCCATGCCTTCTTCTTTCAATCTAATGATTTCCTTTTTAACATCGGAAGCTGCATTTCTATCTGCATAATTTTCCATATCAAAGTAGAATTTTGGTAGGTTAATAACTCCAAATTCTTTTCCATTCTTTTTCACTAATGCAGATTTAGCATAGGTTTCTTCTAGCTCTACTACATCTCTTGTAATGGTAATATCTTCAATATTTCCCATCATTTTCTTTTTAACTGTAAGGGTAACTTTAGAATCTTTCGGGCCTTTTATAAGGTTTACCGCATCATCTAAGCGCATTCCTACTATGCTAACCGCTGCATCTTCATCTTCTTGTTGTACCTTCAGAATAATATCACCTTCGCTTAATTTATCACTTAACCAAGCTGGACCACCAGAAATCACTTCCATAATGGTAATGTTATCGCTTTTCTTTTGAAGTCTGGCTCCAATACCTTCTAATTTCCCAGACATGGCAATATCAAACCTATCTTTGTCTTGTGGTGCAAAGTAAAAAGTATGAGGATCAAATTCTTCTACTATAGCATTTATGTAAACCGCAAAATAGTCCTTGCGCTCTAATTCTTCGCTAAAATCGAAATACTCATCCATAGAAGTTAAGGTGGACGCCCGTGCTTCTTTCTCTAATTCTATATCAGATTTGATTTTTAAATCAGGATCTTTTTCTAGAGCCTTTTCTTGATCTTCTTTACTATCGTAGTAATTTCCTAGAGTGCTAAATTTTAATTGTTTTCTCCAACGCTCCTTTAATTCCTCTCGAGAATTTACATAGTCAATTTCTTCATAGTTGGTATTAATTTCCTCATCTTCACTAAAATCGAAAGGTTCTGCTAAAATCTCTTTATAGATCCCTCGCACTTCCTTCATTCTTTCTAAAAGCTTATCATGGGTTATATTAAAGAAGGTAAGATCCTTTCCTTTAATCTGATCGTCGATTTTATCCTCATAAACTACGAAGGTTTCTACATCTTTTTTGTAAAAAAATCTTTTAAGAGGATCCACAGCACTTAAAAAGTCCTTGTAAACCTCCTTAGAAAATCCATCATCAATAGTTTTGGCATCATAATGCCCTCTTTCTAAAACATAGGTTATTAGATCTATTAATAATTTATCTTTATTGGGGTCATTAAATGTTTTTGTTGTAAAACTGCAGGATGCAGCTGCCATAAGCAATACCAGCACCAAAAATTTATAGTTCCTTTTCATAAAGCGAATACATTTCATCATTAAACATCAATCTATATATAGTAAAAATTGTGCCAACACTTATCATTTGCACAATTTATTTGTTAGACCACTAAGATAAGCTTTCCTTTGGGAATTCTTATTTTAGCCTTTGTAAAATATTTATCTATGTCTCAAGAAAAACCCCTTATTTTAGTAACCAACGATGATGGAATTACCGCTCCTGGAATTCGCGCTCTTATAGAAGTGATGAAACAATTAGGAGATGTTATAGTAGTAGCTCCAGACAGCCCACAAAGTGCTATGGGGCATGCGATAACTATTACAGATACCCTATACTGCGATGAAGTGAAGATCAATAAAAAATCTACTCATAAAGAATATAGTTGTTCGGGTACCCCTGCAGATTGTGTCAAAATCGCTACTCAAGAAATTTTACATAGAAAACCAGATCTTTGCGTAAGCGGGATTAATCATGGTTCCAACTCCTCCATCAATGTTATTTACTCTGGAACGATGAGTGCAGCTGTAGAGGCTGGAATTGAAGGTATACCTGCAATTGGTTTTTCATTATTGGATTATTCTTTGAATGCAGATTTTGAACCGACTAAAAAATTTATCAAAGCAATCACGAAGAAAGTACTTAAAAATGGATTGCCTAACGGAGTGGTTTTAAATGTGAACTTGCCAAAACTGAAAGAGAAAGATATCAAGGGAATTAAAATTTGCAGACAAGCAAAAGCCTATTGGGTGGAAGAATTTGATAAGCGTACCAGTCCGCAGGGAAGAGATTACTATTGGTTAACAGGTAAATTTGTGAATGAAGATAAAGGTCAAGACACCGATGAATGGGCACTAGAAAATGGGTATATCTCTGTTGTTCCAGTACAATTTGATCTTACGGCGCACCACTTTATTAAAGATCTAAATAACTGGGACCTGAATGATTAAAAAATATGTATTAATTGGCTTTTTAATAGGCCTTATAGCCAATGCTGCAGGAATATTATTTTATATCATTCTGTTTTCGGATATGGGTCTTGAGGCAATACTTCAACATGCACTTAAGAACGATTATTTGGGAAAAATAATTGTTTTAGGAGCTATCTTAAACTTCCTTCCGTTTTTTGTATTTTTAAAAAAGAACCAGATGTATTCTGCCAGAGGAGTGCTTTTAGCAACCATTCTAATGGCAATTGTAATAGCAATTACTAAATTCATGTAATATAACTGAGACAATTTCTAACATGTCTTTTACCTCAAAAACCTAAAAATGAAATACTACCTAATTGCAGGTGAAGCCTCCGGAGATCTTCATGCTTCTAATTTAATGTTAGCCTTAAAAAAGGTAGATACCGAAGCTGAATTTAGATTTTGGGGAGGCGATCTAATGCAAGAAGTTGGCGGAAGTATGGTGAAACATTACCGTGATCTGGCTTTTATGGGTTTTATTGAAGTTATAGCAAACCTAAGGACCATCTTAACAAATATAAAGATCTGTAAAAAGGATATTCTGGAATATAAGCCAGATGTACTCATTTTTATAGATTACCCAGGTTTTAATTTAAGGATAGCTAAATGGGCAAAAGAACAAGGTATTCCAACACATTATTACATCTCTCCACAAATTTGGGCCTGGAAAGAGAACCGAATTAATTCCATAAAGCGAGATGTAGATCAGATGTATGTTATTCTTCCTTTCGAGAAAAAGTTCTATGAAGAAAAACATGATTTTCCGGTACACTTTGTAGGACATCCTCTTTTAGATGCTATTTCGAAAAAGGATTTGGTTGAACCTAAAAAATTCAGAAAAATTCATGAACTAGATGAAAGACCAATAATTGCTCTTTTACCTGGAAGTAGAAAGCAGGAGATCTCTAAGATGTTAGAGATCATGTTGAGTATAACTGATGATTTTAAAGAATATCAATTTATTATAGCTGGTGCTCCCAGTCAGGAGCCAGAATTCTATAAACAATTTATCAAGAAGAAAAATGTACATCTGGTTATGAATAACACCTATGATGTACTTAGCTTATCTACTGCTGCGATAGTAACCTCAGGAACCGCCACTTTGGAAACAGCACTTTTCAAAGTTCCCGAAGTAGTTTGTTATAAAGGAAGTACAATTTCTTATGAAATAGCAAAAAGGATAGTGAATTTAGACTATATTTCGCTGGTTAATTTAATAATGGACCGAGAAGTTGTTAAAGAATTAATTCAGAAAGAATTCAATAAAAAGAATTTGCTGACTGAATTGAAAAAAATTTTAACAACAGAGCAAAGAAAAACATTATTCGAGGAATATTTTGAGTTAGAAAGAGCCTTAGGAGGAAATGGAGCAAGTATGAAAACAGCAGAATTAATTTACCAGTTCACTAAAAACTAGCATTTTTATATGAGAAAATTGTATCACTACGCAATCCTTATAGTTCTTACTTTGCTGCTTAGCAGCTGTGGAGCTGTTAAATCCCACAAACTTGTAAAGCAACAAAAACTTACCCACAAGGAAATTATCGACGTCGATAAGACACCTCAAAATAAAATAAAAACCGCTTCAACTCTCGAAGCTCCAGAAGACGATCGAGTTTATAAGATCACTTCCAACGCATTAAAATTTAAAGGCACCAAATATAAATATGGTGGAACCACCGAAGATGGAATGGATTGTTCTGGATTGGTGTTCACTTCCTTTCAGCTAGAAGATATCACACTGCCAAGATCTTCCAGAGAAATGTCTTTAGAAGGAGAAAGATTGTTATTGGTAGATGTAAACATTGGAGATCTTCTATTCTTTGAAACTAGCAAGAACAAAAAAGTGATAAATCATGTAGGACTGGTTGTAGAAATTCAGCCAGGTCATATCTGGTTCATACACTCTTCCTCCTCAAAAGGAGTTATAATATCCTCACTTGCAGACAATTATTGGTTTGAGCATTTTGTAATGGCACGTAGAGTGATTTAAAATTTTAGTATCTTCCATAGAGACTAACACCTCTGGAGATTGTATAATTTTAAACTTATCAAGCTTTCTGCATTTCTAATAATAGGGATCCTTATTGGCTTTAATTGCAATCTTGATCTAAATTTACTATTTGTTGGCGGTGCAATCTTAGGCCTTGCTTTCCTTTTATCATTTTTTATTGCAGTAAAAAAGTTTCACCAAAACAGCGCTTTTGGGACCATAACCTATCTGCTATTTCTTTATTTGGGAATTTTAACGGCTCAGCTTCATATCCCGGAAAATAATCCAGATCATTATAATAAGCATCTGAATGAATTAGATGAAAATTCACCTCAGCTTCCAATTGGTGAAATAGTTGAAGAATTAAAACCAGATCTATATCACACAAAATATATTTTAAAAGTTTACAAACTGAATAACACTCAGGCGGAAGGAAAAGTGCTGGTTCTTATTAATAAAGAAAATCTACAATCAACTTTTAAGATTGGGCAACGTCTGGCTTTAGCTTCAGAAATTAAAAAAATTCCCGGTAATTTAAATCCGTATCAATTCGATTATGGAAACTATATGAGAAACATTGGAGTAACTCATCAAGTTCAGTTGAAAAGAGAAAATCTATTAGTCTTGAATACCAACTCAAGATCGATTAGAGGTTATGCAGGAAAACTGAGAGCAAAGATCATTGCTAGTTTGAAGCAACAGGATTTCGAAAAAGATGAATTAGCTGTTATTCAAGCATTACTTCTTGGCCAGCGACAAGACTTATCTAAAGAACTTCAACAAAGCTATTCTTCGGCAGGAATAATTCATATTCTTGCAGTTTCTGGACTACATGTTGGAATTATTCTATGGCTGCTAAATTGGGGTTTAAAATTTTTGGATAGATATAAGTATGGCCGACTTTTAAAAATTGCAATCTTACTGTTAAGTTTATGGGGTTTTGCAATACTTGCAGGTCTATCTCCATCGGTGGTTCGGGCGGTAAGCATGTTTAGCTTTGTTGCAACTGGTCTTCAATTAAAAAAAAGAACAAGCATCCTAAATACCCTATTCGCTTCGCTCTTCATCTTGCTGTTGATAAATCCTTACTATCTGTTTCAGGTTGGATTTCAATTAAGTTATCTCGCAGTGTCCTCAATTGTTATCTTTCAACCAGCATTATCCAAAATATATATTCCAAGAAATAAGATAACTGGTAGTTTATGGAAACTTATAACAGTATCTATAGCTGCACAAATTGGAGTTTTGCCATTAAGCTTGTACTATTTTCATCAGTTCCCGGGATTGTTCCTACTATCTAATATTATAGTACTTCCATTTATGGGTTTAATTTTAGGTTTAGGAATTCTACTAATACTTTTAAACCTAACAGGAATTACTCCTGATTTTCTTCCTCAATTCTATGGAGGACTCATATCACTTTTAAATAAGTTTGTTGAAACTATTGCCGGAATGAAATTGTTCGTTATTCAGGATATTTCATTTTCCATTGCTCTTTGTTTGGTGATATATCTATGTTATTTCTTTTTCATTCCCATATTGAAGAAGATTAGTTACGCTAATATTTCTTTAGTACTTATTGCAATTTTAATTTTTCAAAGTGTCCTTATTTCTGAAGAATTTTCTAAAAGTAAAAATGAGTTTATTGTATTTCACGGGAATAGGCGTACAGACATTGCTCTATTAGATCCGAAAAATTTAATGTATTATAGTTCAAATACTGAAGCAAAGCCAACTTATTTAAAAAATTATGAGCTTGAAAAAAATAGGGCTGCCAATACTTTACAAAGTAGAAATGTTTTCAGTTATTCTGGTAAAAAAATATTACTTGTAGATAGCGCTGGAGTTTATAGAATCCCTAATTTTAATCCAGATATCTTAGTGCTTACAAATTCTCCTAGAGTCAATTTGGAGCGAGTTCTTGAAGAGTTACACCCTGAACTAGTAGTTGCAGATGGCAGCAACTACAAATCTTATATTAAAAGATGGGAGATTACATTAGCGCACAAAAAAATCCCCTTTCACGTAACTAGTGAAAAGGGAGCTTTTACTATAAATCATCAGTAAAACTACTGAAATCAACTAACTAACACTTAATTTTTAAAAGTTCCTTTGAACTCTTTTTCATATTTCCCCCAAGCATCTGCCGATGTTAATTTCCTATAATCGTTATTGGCGATCATCTTTAAAAAGATCTCCAATTGTTCTGGGGTTCTGTAACCTACAATTGGTGCAATAACATTCGATTTTTCATCAAAGAACACCAAACTGGGATATCCACTTATTTTTAGGGCATTCGCCAAAAAATGCTGACTATTTCTTCCTTTTCTATTCGGATCGAAATTAGGATTGGTGTAATTAAACTCTTTATACATCACTTCCTCGGTTCCTTCTGCATCAAATTTTACCGCATAAAAATGTTTGTTTACGTAATTAACCACATCTTTATTGGTAAAAGTATTTTGGTCCATCATTTTACAAGGCCCACACCAAGTGGTATAAGCATCCATCAATATCTTTTTAGGATTCTTTTCCTGTGCTTTTAAAGCTTCATTCATACTCATCCACTCAATTTCCTGAGCTACACTTGCAGATATCGTAAAAAGAAAAAATAAACCAGTTAACAATAATTTCATATCTAGACTTTTTTTACACTTTTCAAATACCATTCCTAAAATGTCTTTATAAAAGTAATAAAGATATAATTAATTTAATAATCACTATATAATTCCGTGCATCAACTTCTTAAGCAAAGGATGCATAAATATTATAAGCACTCCCGCTGCTGATGGGATTATAAAGAATAATAAAAAGAAGGTAGATAAGGAATATTCTGCCGTGATAGAATCTATCATTCCTCCAGTTGTTCCCGCTAACTTATTCCCTATTGCAATGGCGAGATACCAGATCCCGAACATAAAGGCGATCATTCTTCCAGGCACTAATTTGCTTAAATAAGACAAACCTACTGGAGATAAACATAATTCACCCAATGTATGGAACAAATAAGCAAATACCAACCATATCATACTCACCGCAGCCACTTTCGCCCCTGTTGGGATTCCATAGGCTCCATAAGCCAGAGATAAAAATCCTACTCCTAATAAGATCAATCCTAATCCATACTTCACGGCAACGGAAGGATTGTATTTACTTTCCCAAAGTTTAGAGAATAATGGAGCAAAGATTATTATGAATAACGAATTTAGAACACTAAACCAAGATGCCGGAACTTCAGGGTTTTCTTGGAAATATTGATTGTACAACATGAATCCAACAAGTACCCAAATTATCAAGAAACTAATTCCTAAAAATATATTTGATAATGCATATTTGGAAAAGGTTTGCTGAAAAAGTTTGAATAGGACCCACGTAATTATTCCTAATGGGATAATGGTTATTAAGGTATTTACAACCCTAAAGATATTAGCTGAATCTCCATTTAATACCCTGTCTGTATAATCTCCTGCGAAGATCGTCATAGAGCCTCCCGCTTGCTCGAACGCTGCCCAAAAGAAAACCGTGAAAAAAGCAAAAATGGAAACCGCTATCATCTTATCCCTAACAACAGGGCTATATCTAATAATTCTGGAAACCAAAAGAATAATAAAAATGACAAGCGCGAACAAGATCATAAAATTAGATCCATCCATGCCCGCAACTGTAAAATCGAAAATATTAGTGCCTCCAATTTTTGAAACAGGATCGTTTATGATCCATACCAAACCAATTATTGCACTTACTGCAATGAATATTTTATCGAAGGTTGTAAATGGATTTAATTTATCTATTGTTTTATCAGTTATAACTTCTTCTGATCCCTTTACTGGTTTCTTACCAACTTCCCCAAATATATTTTGAGCAAAATAGAACTGTAAAAGTCCAAGGAACATAAAGATCCCAGCAAGGCCAAAGCCCCAATGCCAGCCAATTTGCTCTCCAACATATCCACAAAGTAAAATTCCTAAAAAGGCGCCTGCATTTACTCCCATATAATAAATGGTAAATGCTCCGTCTTTCTTGTCCTCATGACCTTCGTACATATGAGAGATAATTGAGGTCATATTAGGTTTGAAAAATCCGTTTCCTAATATCAAAAAGAATAATCCCACATAGAGCATCAATTCAGTATTCAACGCCATACTTGCATGACCTAAGGTCATCAAAAAAGCACCGGCAACAACTGCATTTCTATAGCCAATATATTTATCGGCCAGATAGCCTCCTAAAATAGGAGTTAAATAAACCATAGAAGTATAGGTTCCATAGAGAGCTAAGGCATGTTCCCTAGGCCAAGCCCAACCTTCATCAAAAAGTGACGATGTTAGGAAAAGCACCAGTAAAGCACGCATTCCATAATAGGAAAAACGCTCCCACATTTCAGTAAAAAACAATACGAAAAGTCCAGATGGATGACCTAATACATTCGATTTAAAAAAATCAACCTGAGAGGAGTTTTCAGCAGACATATTAATTCTTACTTAAAATCTTTATCTCCAAGCTCATACTGCTCTTGTTCTGGCAATTCTCTTTCATCATCTTCTGCACCATGAGTAAGCCTCTTAAGTGGTTTTAGCATAATTAATACTATAGATGCAAAGATTACGGTAAAGATGGTTATTCCTACGAAGGTTCTAAATTCCATATCTGTTTGAACTTCATCAATAATCACAATTCCCGAATAATCCAATTCTTCATTAGATAATTTTTCATCATTATTTCTAAAGCTGAAGACCGCATAATAAGGATTTTCCTGAGTTACATTCTCTTCATTTAAAAGGCTGACTATTTCATTTTTACCATTTTCATTTTCAAATTTGACTAAATCTAAAACAGATTTATTTGTATTTAAATCTATTGCCTTAAATTCACCATTCTCTGGATAAATTTTCGTTTTTATTTCAAAGTTTTTCCTTTTTTCTAGGATACTATCATTAACATTCAAAAATGGAGTTAGATCCCCACTAGACGCAATTAATTCTACATTAGTAGGATCTCCCTGAGAAAATTCACCTATCACTCCGGCAACCTTATTTCCCAAACCAGTAGCTGCAAAATATACTCCCATCATTAAAGATGCATACCTCACAGGGGCAAGTTTTGTGATGAATGATAAAGCAACTGGTGAAGAACAAAGTTCTCCAATGGTATGTAACAAATAGGCCAATACCAACCAATACATCGCTGCTGCTCCATTAGAAGCATATTGCTGAGAAGCTGCAGCCATAAAAACAAAACCAAGTCCCATTATAATTACTCCCGTAGCCATTTTGAAAATGGAGGAAGCCTCTTTGCTTTTTAGTTTACGTTTCGCCCAAAAATTGGCGACAATCACACCAAAAATTATAATGAATAGTGCATTTAAAGATTGGAAAAAGGAAGCAGGCACCTCATTCCCTATTAAGGGAAGACTAAATGGTAAGATTCTATCTGTCTTATCCAAGGCATAAATATTCATTAAACCACCGGCCTGTTCGAATGCGCCCCAGAAAACAATTACCAAAGTAAAAGAAAGTAGCATTACCACATATCTATCTTTCATTATCTGGCTGGTAAGGTCTTTATAGACCATAAGCATCATAGCTACAACTAAGGTTAAGAAAAGAAATAATAATCCGTATCCAAAACCTAGTTCCATCCAACCCCAAAGTGATACTCCTAATAAGATAATCGATATTATTAATTGAATAGGGGATTTAAATAATTCACTAAATAAATTTCCTAATGAAGCACCTTCGTCACGCTCAACTTTAGACAATAGATTACCAACATTGGTTAAATATCTCTGTCCCCATAAATAAACGATCAATCCTAAAGCCATAGCAATACCTGCCAAACCAAACCCGTAATGCCAACCTATTTTTTCTCCAACATAACCAACGATCAAACTGGAAAGAAATGCTCCTAAATTTATTCCGATATAGAAAATTGTAAAACCTTTATCACGTCTAATATCGCCTTCTCTATAAAGTCCACCAACCATGGTAGAAATGTTCGGCTTTAATAATCCAACCCCGGCTATAATTAATCCAAGACCGGTGTAAAATGCCCACATTTCTTCTACAGCAAGTATCCCATGTCCACAAACCAGAATAATACCTCCTATTAAAACTGCTTTCTTCTGCCCAAAGACTTTATCGGCTAAAATACCTCCGGGAATAGAAACAACATAAACAAGCATTGTGTACCAACCGTAAAGTGCAAGAGCTTCAGAAGAAGTCCAACCCAAACCAGCATTACCGCCTGTTGTTGCACTCACCAAATATAAAACCAGGATCGCTCGCATTCCATAGTAAGAAAATCGTTCCCACATTTCTGTGAAAAACAGGATATATAATCCCACTGGATGCCCAAATAATTCTTTTTGATTTGCAGGAGGTGCAGTATGTGCCATTTATATAGTTATTTGTAAGGTTATTATAAATTCTCTTTAATAAAATTAGTCATTTTAGTGTACAAGTGTAATCTTGTATTTCCACCATAGATACCATGATTTCTATCTGGATAGATTGCCCAATCAAATTGTTTGTTAGCTTGAACTAATGCTTCTATCAATCTCATGGAGTTTTGAACATGCACATTATCATCTCCAGAACCATGAACTAAAAGATAGTTCCCTTTTAATTTATCAACATGGTTAATAGGTGAATTCTCATCATATCCACTTGCATTTTCTTGCGGAGTGGTCATGTAACGCTCGGTATAAATAGTGTCGTAAAATCTCCAGCTGGAAACAGGCGCCACGGCAATTGCCATTTTAAACACATCGTTTCCTTTTAGAATTGCATTGGTGGACATAAAACCACCAAAGCTCCATCCCCAAATTCCAATTCTTTCTGAATCTATATAAGGAAGTTCACCTAGTTTTTTTGCTGCTGAAATTTGATCTTCCAATTCATATTTACCTAATTCATTTTGAGTTACTTTTTTGAAAGCTGCTCCTTTAAATCCGGTTCCACGTCCATCTACTGAAACAATTATATAACCAAGATCTGCAAGCTTCTGATACCAATAATCATTAGATCCTGCATAAGAATTTGCTACAGTTTGTGATCCCGGACCAGAATACTGATACATTAAAAGTGGATATTTTTTTGAAGCGTCAAAATCTGAAGGTTTAATGGTCCACATGTTTAAAGTGTTACCATTAATTTGTATAGTAGACAATTCCTTGGGAGAAAAATTATATGCTTTCTCAAGTTCTGTCAATTCTGAATTGTCTTTGATCTTTCTAACCAATTTGCCATTCTCTGCATCATGCAATGTGAATTCGTTTGGCGTGGTGGTGCTGTTATAAGTATTAATGAAGTAAGTATAATCTGCACTAAAATCGGCATTGTTAGTTCCATCTTTTTGCGATAAACGCATCTTTTTAGAACCATCTGCTTTAATTGAATATACATCTCTATTTACACTTCCATTTTCTGTGCTCTGGTAAAATATTCTTTTCGATTTTGGATTGAAACCATAAAAGTTGGTCACTTCCCAATCCCCTTTTGTCACTTTATTGATTAGTTTTCCACTTTTATCGTAGTGATAAATATGGTTGTATCCATCCTTTTCACTAGTCCAAATAAAACTGTTATCAGCTAAAAAAGTAAGATTGTCTGTAACATCTAAATAGGCTGCATCTTTTTCATTCAGAACAATTTTAGCTTCGTTTGTGTTAGTATTTATAAATATCAGATCCAAATTATTTTGATGCCTGTTTAAAACTTGAACACTCAAAATGGATGGATCATTGGTCCATTTCATTCTAGGAATATAGAAATCCTTATACTCTCCTAAATTAACAGGAGTGGTTTTTTTAGACCCTAACGAATAGGTATATAATGACACTTGTGAATTTGCTTCTCCAGCTTTCGGATATTTAAAAGTGGTGGTTGCAGGATACAACTCCTGACCGATAATTCCCATTGAGAATTCTGGCACTTCTGTTTCATTAAACTTTAAAAAAGCTAAAGTTGTACCATCAATATTCCATTGGAATGCTCTAACAAATGCAAACTCCTCTTCGTATACCCAATCTGTAATTCCGTTGATGGTTTCATTCTTTTTACCATCGGTAGTGATCTGCATTTCATTACCACTTGCCAGGTCTTTTACAAAAAGATTATTTTCAAAAACATAAGCTACCTTAGAATTATCTGGGGAAAATGTAGGCTCTTGCACCTTATTTTCGGACAATTTTTTCAGCTCTTTCGTTTTTACATTATAAGTATAGAAAATACCTTTTGTAGAATGACGATAAATTGGATCTACAGCAGTTGCTAATAAGATCATATTTTCATCATCGCTCAATTCGTAACATTGAAATCTATCAAGATCAGGAAGATTGGCGCTATTTAAAAGGCTTCCTTTTTTTTCTCCAGATTTGTAATCATAAATATCGATGCTGGTTGTACCAGTTTCTCTATTCTGATTAAGTACGATGTATTCTGTCCCGTTATTCAATGATTTCAAGGACTCTAAGCGCTCTTGGCTAAAAGTTCCATTCCAAATATCTTCTAACGTGACTTGCTTGTTTTGTGCAAAAACGGCACAGGAACTTACCAAAAGTAGGGTAAGGACAAATTTTGGTATTCTCATAAAAGTTTAAAATATATTTTACAGGCCAAGTTTACTAAAAATTAAGCAAAAAAAGCTCTTTTTACTTGTTAAATACTAAACATATGTTAACGAAAATCAGCTGTCAAATTTCAGATTTAAGAATTACATGGAACCATTTTTCTTCAATAAGTGCAGTAATCGTATCTTTGATTTACAAATCTATTTCTAATGATCACACACATTACCGGTTTTTCGAAATTAAATAAGCAAGAAAAAATAGACTGGTTATTAAAAACATACCTCAAAGATTCTACTACTGCCGAATTTGTCC
>JBBSVD010000029.1:0-24027 GCA_038233835.1 Flavobacteriales bacterium
TCAAAAACGTCTTATAAATATGGCGAAGAATTGCGTCCTGTAGATTCTTTGGCAGTTACGTTAAACTACAAACTGGCAGATGGTGGATCAAGCGATAAAACATTTATGATTTACAGAACGCATCACGGCCCAATTACTTATGCAGATGGAGACAAATGGGTTTCAACTGCCATAATGTGGAGTCCAATAAAAGCTTTAGAGCAGTCTTTTACCCGAACCAAAAAATCTAATCACATGGAGTTTTATGATATGATGAATATTCGTACCAATTCCTCGAACAATACAGTGTATGCTGATGCCGATGGCAACATAGCATATTATCATGGCAACTTTATTCCAAAACGAAATGAAAAATTGGACTATACCAAACCTGTTGATGGTAGTAATCCTGAAACCGATTGGCAGGGGATTCATGATTTGAAAGATAATATTTTCGTTTTGAACCCACCAAATGGCTGGATCCAGAATTGCAACTCTACGCCTTTTACAAGTGCTGCTGAATATAGCCCAAAGCGTGAAGATTATCCAAATTATATGAGTTCTTTCCCAGAAAATTTTAGAGGCAAGCATGCCATCCCATTATTGACAAAAGCAGAAGATTTGACTTTAGATTCGTTAATTGAATTAGCTTATGACCCCTATTTACCGGGAGCAGATTTATTGATTAGTGGATTGTTGGATGCTGCCCAAAAAGCGCCTGCTAAAACGCAAGAAGCCAAAGAGGCAATCGAATTATTAAAGAATTGGGATTTTAGAGTATCTGAAAGTTCAGTTGAAATGACGTTGACGCAGTTTTATGTAAACGCTTATTTCAAGTCAGACAAAATTCAGAATAAACAAATGTCTCTTTTTGGAGCATTTGATTATATGAGCAAAACAGCTTATCCAGCAGAACGCATGGAAGTATTTCAAACGGCTTTAGATAAATTAAAAGCAGATTTTGGTTCATGGCAAACACCCTGGGGAGAATTTAATAGATATCAAAGAAATGATGGTGAAATTGTTCAAGAATTTGATGATGCAAAACCTAGTCTTCCGGTTGGAATGGCATCTAGTTTCTGGGGAGCTTTAGCATCTTTTGGGACAAAATTTGGAGAGAATACTAAAAGACAGTACGGAACTTCAGGAAATAGCTTTGTAGCAGTTGTGGAGTTTGGTGATAAAGTAAAAGCAAAAAGTTTGTTAGCTGGTGGCCAAAGTGGCGATCCAAAGTCGCAGCACTTCGACAATCAATCACAACGTTATGCAGATGGATTATTTAAAGATGTGGCATTTTATAGGGAAGATGTTGAAAAACGAGCTGAAGCCACCTATCATCCAGGGGATAAACATTAATAGCCTAGGAAAAATGTATTCTAAAAATTGATATAAAAACAGTCGTTATTTCTTCTTACCGAATTGTATTTTAACAACGTTATCATTAAATTAGTGCATCTAAAAAAATAGTAAAATGTTAAATAATCTTCTTTTTAAGTTTTTTTCTCAAAATATCGCGCATTCTGAAATGCCCCGGATTTCCCGAAAATTTTCACAACTTCTTTTTTGGCTGGCTCTAAGCTTAGTATGGCTGCCGTCAAATGGATTTGCTCAGACAGAATGCCCATCCGTTAATGTGAAAATTCAAAATATAAGTAACAATACTGGGGTTATCGCCTGTGCGATTTTTGAATCAGAGAAAGGTTTCCCCGGCAAATTCCTGAAATATGCATCTAAGGTCATGATAACACAAATAAGCGGAACAGATGCTAGTTTTGAGTTTTCAGATGTTCTACCAGGAAAATATGCCATTGCAGTGATCCATGATGAAAACTACAACGGTGAACTTGACAAAAATTTTTTCGGTGTTCCGAAGGAAGGTTATGGTTTTTCCAGTGGTGCAGAGGTCACATTGAGTGCTCCTTCTTTTTCTGACGCTGAATTTTTATATGATGGCGGAGTTCTGCAAATGTCTATAGATCTTAGCTACTAAAAATTTAAAATTACCTAATCCTGCGGTTGGGGTTAATTTAACAGAAGGAAGAGAAAAATTCCAAATCATGTTCGAATCTGCCAGAATGAGCATCTGAAATTTATCTTTTGGAATCTACTCCTAAGACCACAAAAAGAAACCTAAAGAAAGCACTGTATTGACAAAAATTTGTATAATCAAGAACCTCGGGGGGGGAAGAACACGAGGTATATCCCTATGATCCGGGAGGAAAATACTTTTGAAAATTCGAGGCATCCCGGTAGCTATTGGGACAGGGGAATTAAACCCTCAATGAGGGATTAAATAATAAATTTTCGCTTTGTGATTATCTTAAAAAAATACTATTGGCAATAACGTATCCTATGAAAAGGGTATCTTGCCGCGAACTAAACCATTTGGTGGATCAGGGAGGAATAAAGTATATCTTGTCCCCTAAGCATACACTTTTTTGAAGGCAATTGTTCTTTAGAAGATTGAAAATAAACTATGGCATTTATAGACAAAATACTTCATGAACCATCCTATGGCTGGCAAGATAAAACTGGGGCATTAGTGACCCCCACAAACAAGGTGCTTTTTAGTGAAGCCTTAAAAAAGACAAATATATTCCAAAGTCGAAAAAATTGGCTCCCTGCTTCTGGAATATTAATGCTTGCTTGCATGTTGCCTTTCTTTTATTTTTTTATAACCCAATACCTGAGCTTCCTTACTTTATTTATTTTCTTATTTTATGCGATGATTGTCATGAGTACTCATGGCACGATTTGGTACCATCGGTATAGCACCCATAAGTCTTATACATTCAGTCACCCTATCTGGAGGTTCATTACCCAAAACCTAGTCATTAGAACCTTCGCAGAAGAGGTATATGTGATTTCCCACCATGTGCACCATGCAAAATCTGACCTGCCAGGAGACCCTTACAATGCCAAAGCTGGTTTTTGGTATTGCATGCTTGCAGATTTTAATCATCAAAGCATTGCAAGGAATTTGGATGAAAAGGAATATGGAAAGCTGAAACATTTTTTATCAAATACTGGTGTGCAAATACATAGCTATAAAAATTACCAAAAATGGGGGACGCTCGCCACACC
Organism: Flavobacteriales bacterium; assembly: GCA_038233835.1. Classification (GTDB taxonomy): domain Bacteria; phylum Bacteroidota; class Bacteroidia; order Flavobacteriales; family Flavobacteriaceae; genus Gillisia. Next base: position 3,064 of record JBBSVD010000029.1, read on the forward strand.
GCTATATACTTTTGGGTTATGGGCAATTAATTGGACTTTTTGGATTTCTGTTTTTTATGCCATAGGCGGCAGTGCTTTGGTGTGCACCACCTTTAGTGGAGCCATGTTTTGGTATATTCTAGTTCGTGCTTTTAATTATACGGGGCACGGTAAGGGGAAAGTAGCCCATAAAGAGGGTATAGATTTCGACAGGAGAAACTTGTCCATCAACCAAACTAGGCCGGGCTTGTTTTCAGGAGAGTGGCATAATAATCATCACCTCTACCCAGGTAGTGCAAGAGCTGGATTTCTCCCCTATCAAATTGACACTGCGTGGATTTATATCTATTGCCTTTCAAAAATAGGAGCGGTCTCTTCTTACAGAGACTCAAAAAATCAGTTCTTAGAAAAATATGTAAAATAACCCAATAGCGCGGATTTGCAATCCGTGCCTAAAACCCAGCACCTGACATCGTGGATTTACAATCCGTGACCCCATAGCCGTGCCTACCACCACTATCAAAACAAATCTAATAAAACAACTTCTAGATCATACCGATAGAACTATAATGGTACTTATATAAAAAGCTTCTTCAGTTGTTGGATTTTTTTAAAATAGCAATGCTTTTTATAAGTTATAAAAAACTAAGGCTTCGCTACAGTAGTTTTTTATTTGTACCACTTTATGGGCACGGGATGCAATTCCGCGCTATCATTGCGAAGACCTCACTGGTACGGTGGACATTGGCATCCGAGAGGGTGCTGCGCTAGGAAAATTGGCAAGGCAGAAATGGCTCATTTTGCCCTCACAGGCCATCATCACAGTGGAAAGTTCACACAATGAACTGATACCACTTAGGGTTGCGTAGAGCATGGAGACCAAATGTTCATAGTTCTTGCAGTAACGATCACTATCAAAAGAATCGACTGTCCGGTTAACAAGGTGTCTTGGAATAAGATTTAACAATTGCTTGGATATGGGATGTCCGCTGAAGTTCAAAACTTATTCATTCTTATAAATCTCACCATCTTTCATTACGAAACTTACATTTTCCAATGTTTTTATATTTTCTGAAGGATTTCCGTTTACGGCAATAATATCTGCCAGATATCCATTCTTAATATTCCCCAATTTATTCATGTGGAAGTATTTTGCATTTACAGAAGTAGCCGATTTTAGAACCTCTAAGGGTTTCATGCCATATTCTACCATAAGTTCTAGCTCTCTATAATTTTCGCCGTGAGTAAAAACTCCAGCGTCCCCGCCAAAAAGGATAGTAACTCCTGCTTCTAAAGCATGTTTGAAAGATTCTCTTTTATTCGTGATTTTTTCTGGTTCAGGACCTCTTCCCTTTTTCCAACCTTTATATCTCTCAATTGCATCACCAGCAGCAAGAGTAGGACATAAAGCAACTCCCTTTTCTTTCATAAGCTGAAAAATTTGAGGAGTACCATTATCGCCATGCTCAATGGTTTCCACGCCTCCTTCTATTGCTCTTCTCATCCCTTCAGGGGTTATTGCATGGGCAGTTACATAAGTACCTGCAGATTCTGCAACACTTACCATAGCTTTAATTTCTTCAACTGTAAAAGTTGCCATCGAAAGAGCTCCAGATTTCCAATGATAATCGGCGTAAATTTTAATTATATCAACCCCATTCCCTAATTGACGGCGTGCGGTACTAATGGCTTCTTCTTTACCACTCACCTCTTCTGCACCTAAGGGAACCTGAACTCCATCATAAAATCCTTTTGGCCCATAAGCCCCGGTAGCAACAATTGCGGGACCAGCCACCTGCAATCTGGAACCGGGAATAATTCGTTCTTCAATAGTCTTTTTTATATAAACATCGCTATATCCGGCACCTTCTGTACCTAGATCTCTAATAGTGGTTATTCCAGCCATAAGCGAGTTCTTAACGTGCACGGCCGCTCGAATAGAACGTTCCACTGGTGATTCCTTTAATACTTGATCATTCCAGTTAGTTTCGTCATAAGGGTGAAGCAAGATATGCGAATGCCCTTCTATAAGTCCTGGCATTAATGTTTTACCGTTTAAATTTATTATTTCAGCATTTTCCGGGATTGTTGCATCTTTTTCAGGCCCTGCATAAGCGATTTGATTGTCTTCAACAACCACAATCCAATTGGAATGCATGGATTCTCCATCAAAAACTTGTTGAGGTTTTAATACGGTTTGAGAATATAAATATGGGATAAAAATGAAAAAGGCTACAAAGAGGAATTTTATTTTCATGATTTTAATTCTGAGATAATTTATTCTTTTAAAGATATAATAAAATTAATTTTAAAAATAAAACTGCAAACTACAGCCTACGGATACTTGTTCCTTTAGAATTTGCAAAAAGTAAAACAGAGCTCCTCTATTACATTGAAGTTTTCGGTATAAACATATCAAAGAAAAAACCACTTACACTGAAAATCCAAAGAATAGAATAAATAATGAAAATATAAACTGAAGTATTTATTTTACGCTTAACTTTCTGTAGGCTATAAAAACAGCACAAGATCCACGTGCAGGTTAGTTATGGTAGAGATGTTACCACGCAATTATAAATAGCTTTCAGAAAATCTGCCTAATTATTAATTTCAAGAAATTATAGGTTCACAAAAAAATAATTCTCGTTTTGTAGAATAGAAGTGTATATTTAATATACCCTAAAACAGTATTCCTCAATTATTAAAGATAAATGATTTATAGGCTCATGAATTTTAATTGAAAGTTTGAAGCTAATTATAAAGTTTAAAGAGCTCTAAAATCAATTGTAGAAAATTTATGATTATATGAGATAAAATTTAGATACTTGCCAGTTTTATTGCTAGTATTTAAAAGAAGGCTGTTGCTTTTAAAACTTTTTTAAGTTTAATTACGTTAATATCCTGCAACTTATATTTTTAGTGATAAGATATAAAGTAAATTGCGGCTTGTTATGAAAGAAAGAATCTTAATCTACTTAGTCTTAGAAATAAGAGCGGTTTTTTTATGCGCTAAAAACAGCGTTGAGATCTTCTTTTCCAAACTTCAGTTTGAAATGTTTCCTACACTTCGAATATTTTTAGTTCTATTCATTTTAGCCTCCTCTAATTTTCAGGTATTCTCACAGGAAAGTAACTGTCCCCCTGGACAACGTTTTTGTAGGGGAGAATGTAAACCAGCAAGGCAATGCGGCGGCCCACCACCACCTCCTGGACTTCCATTAGATTCTAAATTGCCGTATCTTCTAATTGCTGGTCTTGGACTTGGTATCTATTATGTGAGATCCAGAAAACGGCTTAACTAAACTCGGTTAAACGTTTTACATATTTACCTATTACATCAAATTCCAAATTCACTTGATCACCTTCTACTAAATATTTAAAGCTGGTATTATTATAGGTATATGGAATAATAGCAACGCTAAATTCGGTTCTTTTAGAATTTACAACAGTTAAACTCACTCCGTTTATGGTAATAGACCCTTTCTCTATGGTAAGATTCCCCAGCGCTTCATCGTATCTAAAAGTATAGACCCAACTTCCATTTTCTTCCGTAACTTTCGTGCAAGTAGCAGTTTGATCTATATGGCCTTGAACAAGATGCCCATCCAGGCGAGCACCTAATTTCATTCCCCTTTCCAGATTCACGGCAGTCCCTTTTTGTAAAGTACCAAGGTTGGTTTTATCTAAGGTTTCTTGTATCGCTGTTACCGTATAAATAGAGTCCTTTATGTGAACCACCGTAAGACAAACACCATTATGAGATACACTTTGATCTATCTTTAATTCTGGGGTCATTTTAGCTGAAACACTTATATGTAGGTTGCCCTTATCATTGGTGCTTTCAACTATTTCTCCCACTTCTTCAACAATTCCAGTAAACATGGTCGTAGATTATTGTTACATTTGTGTTGTAAAAATAGAAATAAAAAAGGGGAATAATTATGAAGTCAATTCAAAAGATAAAACTTGGAATTAGCATAGGAGACTTAAATGGAATAGGAGGAGAGGTTGTTCTTAAAACTTTTGAAGATGCAAGAATGCTGGAATTTTGTACTCCTGTAATCTTTGCTTCGGTAAAGACCTTGAATTTCTTAAATAAACATTTTAACCTATCTATAAATTTTCAAGGGATAGAATCTGCTTCTCAAGCTATAGATGGAAAAATTAATGTGGTTAACCTCTGGAAGGAAAATATAGTTATCAATTTTGGAGTTGAAGATCCAAAAAGTGGAAAATATGCATTCAAATCTTTAGAGGCAGCTACTAATGCTCTTATTAATGAGGAAATAGACGTGCTAGTTACAGCTCCTATAAATAAGAACACCATACAATCTGAATCGTTTAAATTTCCTGGGCATACAGATTATTTAGCAAAACAACTTAAAGGGGATAGCCTAATGTTTATGATTTCTGACAGTTTAAAAGTTGGGTTATTAACAGATCATGTTCCATTAAAAGATATTGCAAGCGTGATCACCCCAGAATTAATAGAAAAGAAAATAGCTATTATCACTAAGACATTAAAGCAAGATTTTAGGGTATCTAAGCCCAAAATTGCTGTTTTGGGGATCAATCCACATAGTGGTGATAATGGATTGATAGGAAATGAAGATGAAGAGATCCTTAAACCTACACTTCAAAAAATTAGAGATAAAGGAAACTTGGTTTACGGGCCTTATGCAGCAGATAGTTTTTTTGGTAGTAAAAATCATGCGAACTTTGATGCTGTTGTAGCATCTTATCACGATCAAGGATTAATTCCTTTTAAAACCTTGTCTTTTGGGGAGGGAGTAAATTACACTGCAGGATTAAATAAAATTAGAACTTCCCCAGATCACGGAACCGCTTTTGAAATTGCAGGAAAAGGTTGTGCGAACATAAATTCATTCAAGGAAGCAGTTTTTAAGGCTATTGAAATATATAAAACCAGAAAAGAATACCAGAAAATCACCCGCAATCCCTTGAAAAAACTAGGTAAAAAGATATAAACAAAATTTTGTTTATAACGAATTGATAATTCATTATATTTTATATCTTTGCACCTGCCTTAGCTCGAGGGCAGGCGCGTGAAAACGATGATGTTATGAGGAAATTAGCAGAATATACAATCCCTTTTGTAGGTCTGAAAATTGGGAAGCACGGTTTTGAGTACAAGATTAATAAAGAGTTCTTTGAACATTTTGAATACGAAGATTTCAATAGTGCTAATCTACATGTAGATGTAGTACTAGAAAAAAAAGCTACTATGATGGAGTTTTTTTTCGAAGCTTCGGGAATGGTTAACGTGAATTGTGATCTTACCAATGAAACTTTTGATATGCCTATAAAAGGCGATCTTAGACTGGTGGTTAATTTTGGATCAGAATTTAATGATGACGATGAGGAATTATTAATATTACCTCATGGCGAGTACGAGATAAATATAGCTCAATATATATACGAGCTTATTGTATTGGCAGTTCCGCTTAAAAAAATACACCCTGGAATTGAAGATGGTACATTAAAGTCTGATGTATTAGATAAATTAGAGGAACTAAGCCCAAAAGAAGGGAATAGTGATAATAATGAAAATGAGGAAATTATAGATCCTCGCTGGAATAAATTAAAAAACTTATTAAACGATAAATAATACGTAGCAATGGCACATCCTAAGAGAAAAATCTCCAAAACGAGAAGAGATAAGAGAAGAACACATTATAAAGCTACTGTTCCACAAATTGCTAAAGATCCTACTACTGGAGAAGCACACGTGTATCACAGAGCTCATTGGCATGAAGGTAAATTATACTACCGTGGTCAGGTTTTAATCGATAATACGGAAGAAGTTCAAGCTTAAATCTAGAGCTTTGCAAAGTTACAAACTCTCACATTGTGGGAGTTTTTTGTTTTAAGTTGAATAAGTCCTAAAAAGGCCTTATTTTGCACCCCGATTCAAAGAATTTTTAGTACTTTTCTTACTCTAAGCATTGGTACTTTACTTGTGCTATGAGTTTAAAATTCGATTTTTATGAGTAAAATCACAGCAGCCATTACAGCTGTAGGTGCCTATGTTCCTGACGATATTTTGTCCAATAAAGAATTGGAGAAAATGGTGGACACCAATGATGAATGGATTTTTTCACGGACAGGAATTAGAGAACGCCGCATTCTTAAAGACCCTACTTTAGGAACTTCTTTCATGGCTATAAAAGCCGCCCAAGATCTTATAGACAAAGCTAGCATTAACCCTGAAGAAATAGATCTAGTATTACTAGCTACTATTTCGCCAGATATGCCAGTTGCTGCGACTGCAGTTTATGTAGCTACAGAGATAGGAGCTAAAAATGCTTTTGCTTACGATCTTCAGGCTGCTTGTTCTGGTTTTTTATATGGAATGTCTACTGCAAGTGCTTATATTGAATCTGGTAGATATAAAAAGATTTTATTGATAGGAGCCGATAAAATGTCTTCTCTAATAGATTATACAGACAGAACAACATGTATTATCTTTGGTGATGGCGCCGGTGCAGTACTTTTTGAGCCAAATACAGAAGGTTTAGGATTTCAGAATGAAATATTACGTTGCGATGGAATAGGGAGACATTCTTTAAAGATCGAAGCGGGTGGATCTTTAATGCCGCCTTCAGAAGAAACTGTTGCAAACAAAAGACACTATGTTCAGCAAGATGGAAAAACAGTTTATAAATACGCTGTTTCCAATATGGCCGATGTGAGCGAACAAATTATGAAAAAAAATAATTTAACCAATGAAGATGTTAATTGGTTAATTGCACATCAAGCTAATAAACGCATTGTTGCAGCTACAGCTAGCAGGATGAATTTGGAAGAAAACAAAGTTTTAATGAATATTGAGCGTTATGGTAATACCACCTCTGCAACCCTTCCCTTGCTTTTAAGCGATTTCGAGAAACAATTTAAAAAAGGAGATAATTTAATATTTGCCACTTTCGGAGGAGGATTCACTTGGGGATCTATCTATCTTAAATGGGCATACAATTCTTAATAAACCAACACCCTAATATTCTTAATATGGATATAAAAGAAATTCAAAATTTAATCAAGTTTGTAGCAAAATCTGGTGCTAGTGAGGTAAAACTTGAAATGGATGATATTAAGATCACCATTAAAACAGGAGGAACCGAAAAAGAACCTACCTATATTCAGCAAATGCCAATGCAAGGACAAATGCAGCAAATGCCACAGCAACTTGCTGCTCCTGCACAAAATACCGAAGCTCCTAGCGGAGGCGAAGCTAAAGCAACTTCCGAGGAAAGCAACAATTACATCACTGTAAAATCTCCAATCATTGGAACCTTCTACCGTAAGCCTTCTCCAGATAAACCGGTATTTTTTGAAGTTGGAGATAGTATAAAAATAGGAGATGTTCTTTGTGTGATCGAAGCGATGAAACTTTTCAATGAAATTGAAAGTGAAGTTTCTGGTAAGATCGTAAAAGTCCTAGTAGACGATTCTTCCCCAGTAGAATTTGATCAGCCATTATTCATGGTAGATCCGTCATAAATCGACCCTCTTAATAGATTTTAATTTTACTTTTTCAGTAAAAAATATAAAGGTATGTTTAAAAAAATATTAATTGCCAATAGGGGTGAGATCGCATTGCGAATTATTCGTACTTGCAGGGAAATGGGTATTAAAACAGTAGCGGTATATTCTACTGCAGATGCCGAAAGCCTTCACGTACGTTTTGCAGATGAAGCTGTTTGTATAGGACCACCTCCTAGTAATCTTTCCTATTTAAAGATCTCAAACATTATTGCTGCGGCAGAAATAACAAATGCAGATGCTATACATCCTGGTTACGGATTTCTAGCAGAAAACTCGAAGTTTTCAAAGATATGTCAGGAACATAACATCAAATTCATTGGTGCTTCTCCAGATATGATCGATAAAATGGGGGATAAAGCTTCTGCCCGTGCAACTATGATAGCTGCTGGCGTTCCATGTATCCCAGGATCTGAAGGTCTGCTAAAAGATTATGCAGATTGTTTAAAGACTGCACAAGATATGGGCTTCCCGGTAATGCTTAAAGCTACTGCTGGTGGTGGTGGAAAAGGAATGCGCGCTGTGTTGAAAGAAGAGAACTTGCAAACCGCATGGGACTCTGCCCGTCAAGAATCTGCTGCTGCCTTTGGAAATGATGGAATGTATATGGAAAAACTCATTTTAGAGCCACGTCATATCGAGATTCAGGTTGTAGGAGATAGCACAGGAAAAGCATGTCATCTTTCAGAAAGAGACTGCTCTATCCAAAGAAGACATCAAAAACTTACCGAAGAAACTCCTTCTCCTTTCATGACAGATAAGTTGAGAAAGCAAATGGGAGATGCCGCCGTAAAAGCAGCAGAATACATTAAATATGAAGGTGCCGGAACGGTAGAATTCTTGGTAGATAAGCATAGAAATTTCTACTTTATGGAGATGAATACCCGTATCCAAGTAGAGCACCCAATAACAGAACAAGTAATAGATTACGATCTTATTCGCGAGCAAATTCTTGTTGCAGCTGGAATTCCGCTTTCAGGAAAGAACTATTTCCCAAAACTGCATTCAATAGAGTGTAGAATAAACGCAGAAGACCCTTATAACGACTTTAGACCTTCCCCAGGGAAGATCACCAATTTACACGCGCCCGGAGGTCATGGCGTGAGAATAGATACGCATGTATATAGCGGCTATTCCATCCCTCCAAATTACGATTCCATGATCGCTAAACTGATCACTACTGCTCAATCCCGAGAAGAAGCTATCAATAAAATGAAACGTGCTTTAGATGAGTTCGTGATAGAAGGTGTAAAAACCACTATTCCGTTTCATAGGCAATTAATGGATCATCCAGATTATATAGATGGGAATTATACTACCAAATTCATGGAGTCCTGGAAAATGGATGCCATTAAAGAAGAATAACTTATAAGCCTCGAATTTTCGGGGTTTTTTTTATGGGGTTTCCGCTCCAAAACGAGCGGCCGGGCTATACGCTTGTAGTCCCAATCCAAAAATGTCTTGGGAGCTACCCGCTGCTATCCCTAACCCAAAATTTTACTTTTTGCTTGTCACTTTATGTGTCCCCTGACTATTTTACCGTCACATTTCCCGAAGGTTCGGAATTTCGAAATGTGATTTTCTTATACAATCTCAAAAAACTGTCATTTTGAACGTAGAGAAAAATCTCTAAGGAGCACTACTTATTGTTTTATATAAGAGATCCTTCCTTCGTCAGGATGACAAAAGAGACTCCAATGTCACTGACCAGAGTCGTGAGTCATCTCCGGTCAACTTTTAAAGTAAGGTAGTCTTTTTCACTATTTAAATTCTCCAAAACTTTCCGTATTTTCACCCACTAAATTCATTTTATGAACTTATCCTACTGGGAATATCAATCCTGGCTTTCCAATATAGATCATACCATTATCGGTAGCGGAATTGTGGGTCTTTCTGCTGCACTTAGATTGAGGGAAAAATTTCCACAGGACACTATTCTTATATTAGAACGTGGCTTTCTACCAAATGGCGCTAGTACAAAAAATGCTGGTTTTACATGTTTCGGAAGCCTTTCAGAAATTCTTGACGATCTTAATTCGCATTCAGAAGAAGAGGTGGTGCAACTAATTCAAAAACGGGTAGATGGATTGGCGCTTCTACGTAAAACCTTGGGAGATGATAGTATAGACTATAAATCTTGGGGAGGTTATGAACTTTTTACTCCAACTGACAAACCTCTTTTAGAAGACTGCCAATCTAAATTGGACTATGTGAATAGCCTGTTGTATCCTCTATTCCAAGAGAATGTGTTTAGTACAGATCTTAACAGATTCAACTTTGAGAAGATAGAAGAAGATTTGATCTACAATAAATTTGAAGGTCAGATAAACACTGGAAAAATGATGGAAGCCTTGCTTCAAAATGCACTTAAATCAGGTATCAAGATCCTAAATAACATAACCGTGGAAGAGTTTATAGACGGAGATTCTTCAGTGAAGGTCAAGACAGATCAATTTGAATTTACTACCAAAAAGCTCTTTATTGCAACCAATGGTTTTGCTGCTCAACTAGGCTTAGAATCTGTAAAACCAGCAAGAGCACAAGTAATCATTACCAAACCCATAGAAAATCTACAGATAAAAGGAACTTTTCATTTAGATAAAGGCTTTTATTACTTCAGAAATATAGATAATCGTATCTTGTTGGGTGGAGGTAGAAATCTGGATATTATAACAGAAGAAACTACTATCCTTGGCGAAACAGCAATTATTCAGAATAAATTAGAAGCGCTTTTAAGAGAGACCATTTTACCAAATACAGATTTTGAAATAGATAGACGATGGAGCGGAATCATGGGAGTCGGAGTTCAAAAAAAGCCGATTGTGGAACAGTTTTCTAATAATACTTTTTGTGGTGTAAGATTAGGAGGAATGGGAGTTGCCATAGGGAGTTTGGTAGGAAGTGAATTGGCAGATCTTGTCTGTAACTAAAAATTTAATCCCTCACAGAGGGTTTAATTACCCTAGGCTTGCCTCGAATTTTGAAATGGATTTACCAATTCATACCCGTGGGCTTGCCCGGAGGTTATTGATTTTTCCCAGCCAATCCAAAATTTTAAAAAATATATTTACATAAATTATAATATGAAGAAATTTTTCAGATTCTTTTTAAAGCTTATTATTGGTCTTTTTGCTTTTAGCATATTTATAGTATTGCTTTATAAATGGGTTCCAGTTCCTGCTACTCCTTTAATGGTGATTCGGTATTTTGAAAATCCAGAAGAACCGATTAAGCATGATTGGGTTTCCTACAATGAGATTTCAGGCTATTTACCACTGGCAGTGCTCTCTAGTGAGGATCAAAACTTTTTGAATCATTCCGGGTTCGACATAAAGGCCATAGAAAAGGCTATTGAAAACAATAATAAAGGCAAACGCGTTCGCGGCGCGAGTTCTATTTCTCAACAAACCGCAAAAAATGTGTTTTTATGGCCTAGTAGGAATTGGTTTAGAAAAGGAATGGAAGTTTATTTCACCTTTCTCATAGAAACATTGTGGAGCAAACAGCGCATTATGGAAGTCTATTTAAATAGTATTGAAATGGGTAAAGGGGTTTATGGAGCAGAAGCAGCATCCCAACATTGGTTTAATAAACAAGCTTCCAAACTGAATGCTTACGAAGCAGCCGCTATTGCAGCTGTATTGCCAAATCCCAGAGTTTATAGAGCCAATCCCGCAAGTAGTTATATTGCACGAAGAAAAACTTGGATAGTTCGCCAAATGCGTAATTATGGACCTTTCAGCATAAAAAATTAGGATGAAAGAGGAGTTATATAAGAAGTGCGAAAGCTATTTGGAAGAAAAAATAGCCAGAATATCCAATTCTATTCAGGATCTGGAAACTGCTTTAACCAATGAGTTTAAAAGTAGCGCTGGAGATAAATATGAAACCGGCAGAGAAATGATCAATATAGAGATACATAAGCATTCCACGCAATTACAGCAGTTCCAGCAATTACAAATCACCCTAGAAGTTGCAAAGCGAAATGTAGCAACCAAAATAGTAAGAATGGGAAGTTTGGTAAAAGCCACGAATGCCATTTATTTCATCTGTATTCCAATTGGGGAAGTGGAAATTGGTAATAAAAAGATATTTGTTATTGGCGCCAGTTCTCCAATTGCTCAGTCTTTAATTGGAAAAACCACAGGAGATAGTTTTAGCTTCAATTCCGTATCTGGCGAGATAGTATCTATAAGCTAATTTCTAATTCTGGAAGCGATCAAATGCTTATCTATTGAAAGAGTTACTTTTTTTCCAACTGCAATTTCAAAAGGATTTTCAAAATAGATGATCTGTTTTTGGAGAAGCGCTTTTATAAGGAAATTGGATCCTTTGAAATAGGAAGCAACTACCTCAACCTTAATATCTGAAGCTTTATTTATCCTGATCTCATGAGGATATAATAGTATGAGTTTTCTGCTAGTCTCTTTGGATGAAATTGCTCTCAACATAACTTCATTAATATCTCCAAAAAGCGATGCGATATATTTATTTGGTGGATTATCATATAGTTTCTGCGGATGCTCATTTGCATAGATCTTCCCATTTTTAAGTACAATAGTTTTATCTGCAAAAGAAAGAGCATCGGTGCTGTCATGGGTTGCAATGACGCAGGTAACCTTATTTTCCTTGAGATAAGCAAATAAGCGCCTTCTAAGGTTGTTTTTTCTAAAATGATCTATATGGCTAAATGGTTCGTCTAGTAAAAGAAGTTCTGGTTTATCGGCTAAAGCTCTGGCAAGAGCTACTCGTTGTTGTTGCCCACCACTCAAATTTCCTGCTCTATCGTTCGCAAGCTCGCTCATTTCCACCACTGCCAAAAGCTCCATAATTCGCTTTTTTTTCTTTCTTGGATAAGCATTACTTAAATGCTTTCCAACATTTTCTGATACACTTAAAGGCGGCATCAAGTCGAAATCCTGTGCTAGATATTTTATGAAAGGTTCTCCCGGTACCAGGTTATGATTAGGCCCTTTTAATTCTTTATTGTCCCAGGAAACCAAGCCATTAGTATGATGCAGGCCATATATTAATTGTAATAAAGTGCTTTTACCACAACCACTTTCTCCAATTAAAGAAACATGTTCTCCCTCAGCAATAGTTAATGTAATGTTATTTAAAACAGGTTTTTCATGGTATCCAAAAGAGACATTTTTTAATTTAAGCATACTACAGTATTGGATTCATTTAAAAAAACAGGAAACCAAGCCAGATTCAAGTTATAAATGAAATTAGCTAAGTTCATTTTAATCCCTAATTGAGGTTCAAATTCCCGGTTACAATAGCGACCTCAAGTTTAAATTATTTTTTTTAAAGTAAAAGCTAAATAATTAAAAATCAATTTATTTCAAAACAGCATATATTCTTTACGCAGCGGACTTGGAGAATTTTTTCCAAACGTTGGTACTCATTTTTATAACCAATAAAACAACTATACCTACAATCAAGCCTACAATAAATTCTACTAAAATGTCAGGGATATTTTCAATTAAACCGTGAAAATAAGGGGTATTATGTACAAAAATGCCACCTGAAACCAACAGAAGTGCTATAGTGCCAATCACAGAAAGACTCTTAATTACCTTGGGCAAGGCATTTACAAGAAACCTTCCTATTATATCTGAAATGCTATCATCTCTTTCATTTAGTGATATAAGTTTGGCCCCAAAATTATCCATTCTAATAATTAAAGCGACAATACCATAAACACCTACTGTAGCAACTAGTGCTATGATAGAAACCACAATAATTTGAATCGTTAAAGTTTCCGATGCAACTGTTCCTAAAGCGATAATAATTATTTCTACTGAAAGTATAAAATCTGTAATCACTGCCGATTTTATCTTTTCTTTCTCTAAACCAAGAGCTTCTTCTTCAGTAATTTCTCTGAGTTCTGGAGTTGCTTTTTTATGAGCGTGAGGAAATATCCATTCATAAACTTTTTCAGCTCCTTCATACGCAAGATAAAAACCACCAAGTAATAAAATATAAGTAATAGCGGTAGGCAATAACCAACTTAGGAGAAAAGCTAAGGGTAAAATAATAAGCTTGTTAAGAAGCGATCCTTTTGTGATGGCCCACAGTACTGGTATTTCCCTAGAAGCCATAAAACCTGAAGCTTTTTCTGCATTAACAGCGAGATCATCACCTAAAATACCGGCGGTTTTCTTACCTGCCAATTTTCCCATTACTGCAACATCATCCATAAGCGCTGCAACATCGTCCAGTAGTGCAAAAAATCCTGAAGCCATAAATTGTATTTAATTTTTGAGCAAGATACATGTAAGTTGGTAAAAAATATATAGCCTTAACAAATGTATTTATTTTGAATTAAGGTGATGTTCAAATATTAGATGCTAGCTTCCCAATTATGCCAATTTGTGTTGCAATTATGTGTAGAGCTAAATTTATAATTGTTTTGAAAACGAATTTTTTATCTCCATTAAATACGCCATCTTAAGTGGTTTCGCTAAGATCTTTTTCACAAATGGATAGGTTTCTTTTTCTTTTTGAAAACACTGAATAGCTGAAGTGAGTATATAAATATGAAGCTTATCTTTGATTTCAGTTTTGAATGCTATAAATTGATCAAGGAATTCCCAGCCTGACATGGTAGGCATATTTACATCCAGAAAGAGCACTGTGGGTTTATCTACAAAATTTTCAATATAGTCTAAGCCTTCTTCGGGTTTTAAGAACAATTTAATTTCTGCATCTGCATCAAACTTTTGAATTAGCAATTTGCAAATTAAATTATTTGTACGATCATCATCAACAACCATGTAATTAAATGTTTCCATAGCTTTATTCATTATATTGTAAGTAGATAATAAATTCGGTACCCTGGCCCAATGAACTATTAACTTTAATTTGACCTCCGAGCATTTCTATCTGTGATTTAACCATAAATAAACCAAGTCCTTTTCCTTCTACATGGTTATGAAAACGTTTATAAAACCCAAAAATTTGATCTCCTTTTTTCTCTAGATCTATTCCTAAACCATTATCCTTAAAATGAATGATTACTTGATCGTTTTGACGCTCAGTTCTTATTTCAATTACTGGAGAAAACTCAGGTTTTCGATATTTAATACTGTTGGAAATAAGATTGTAAAAAGCACTATAGAGGTAGCTTTTTACAGTATACACTGCATCAATAGAACTGAAATCAGAAATAATACTAACATTTTCATTATCTATTAAATTCTGATTCGAAGCTATAATGTTTTGAATTAAACTTTCTAAATTTACAGATTCCCGCTTTTTTGAAAAATCAGCCTTTAATTTTAATGTTTCATTTAGATCTTGCATTACATCATCTAATCGGCCTATATTAGTGAATATCTCATTAAGTAGTACTTCCTGAATCTCCTCTGGTTGATTACTGTTTTCTAACAAATCGGCAATCCCTATTATATTTGCAATGGGCGCCCTTAAATTATGAGAAACTATATAAGAAAATTGTTCCAAACCTTCATTGGCAGCAAACAGTTCTTTAGTATAATTTTCAAGCTCTTTATTTAATTTCAGCAGATTATTTTCTGTCGCCTTCCTTTCTGTAATATCCCGAATTATCATAGAACTTCGTAAATCTCCATTAGCATCCTTAAAAATAGAAGAAGTAATTTCACCTGGGAATTTAGAACCATCCTTCCGAATAAAGGTGAGCTCAACATTAGCGGTTCCTGTTTCGCTTCTCAATTTAAGAGCTTCTGCCAGTCGAAGATCCAATGGATTAATTAGTTCTGCTCTTTCCACTAAACAAAGTTCCTCTTCAGTTCTTTGAAACATTTTACAAGCACTGGGACTAGCGGCTAATATTCTACCCTCCTTTGGAATCGTTACCATAATGGCATCCAAACTATTTTCAAAAAAAGAGCGGTAGCGCTCTTCACTTTCTTTAATCGCTTTTTGAGAATTTATATATTCTGTTACATCTCTTGAATTTGTTACAATACCACCAACACTTGGATCGTTTGCAAGGTTGGTTGCTTTTGTTTCGATCCATCTCCACTCTCCTTTAGCATTTTTGAATCGAAAAGGTTGAATTTCAATTTGCTTTTTTATCTCCAATTCCGAAAATTGCAACTTTACCCTATCCTTATCTTCAGGATGAATAAAATCAAATGCCGTTTGGCCAATAAATTCTTCTGATTTAATTCCCAATACAAGATTTGAAGTTTCGCTAACAAATTTATATTTTCCTTCTAAATCAAGTATTCCAATAAGATCTGAACCTTGCTGAACCAGTGCCTTAAATTTTCTTTCACTTTGTGATAAGGCAATTTCAGATTCTTTTAACTTGCTAATGTCTTTTGCAATTCCATATAAGCCAGTTATTATCCCGTTATGTTTTAAGGGCACAAGTGAAATTTCAAGCACCATCTTTCTTCCCTTTCCCGAAATAAAATGCGCTTCAAATTTTTGATTTTTTCCACCTATGGCTGCATTAAACTTTTTTACAATAAATTCACGATAATCCTGACCACAAAATGGCAGAAAATTCATTTTCAATAGTTCGGACTCAGACGTTTCTGTAATATCGATAAGACCTTTGTTGAGACTCATAAAATTCCCATCCAGGTCTAGAGAAAAAAGGCCATCGGTAATTCTTTGAATAAATTCTTCGTGATTTTCGGTTTTAGTATCTAGATTATATTGGAGAACCTCGCAGCGTTTACTCTCTAAAATTTCAAAGCTTATATCTTTAACCACAGTTAAAATATATTCACTTTCATGGTTTTCATCCAGTAGGGGAATATTCTCGATCTCCCAATACTTCTCAAGATTAGAATCATTTTCCTTATCATAGAGATCATATCTAAGAACATCTATTTTGTGGGGTTGCTGACTTTTAAATGCGATCTTAAAAGATTCGATTATTTCATTTAAACCCAATGAAAAAGAATTTTGAGGAAAAACTTGTTCAATTAATTTCCCTTTTAATTCTTCTTCATTACTATTAGTAACCCTACAGTATAGAGTATTTGACTCTTTAATAATAAAATTCTCACCTCTCTTCTCAAATAGGAGACAGGGAAAAGGCAAATTCTCAAAAATTTTCTGATGGTAGGGCATTAGAAATTATTGTTATAAAATTGTTAGTGAAAATATGGAAAATAATAGATGCCAAACAACTCAAAACTTTAAATTAATGTGCTTTAATCTTAAATAATTGTAAATTAGCTAATCTATTTTAAGCATTATGTAATAAATTTCTTACAAGAATTATGAAAATCAAAGAAGTATCTCAAAAATAAGCTTAACAGCAATCAATCGCAAAAGTTTTGAATTAAATGAAATTATCGTCGAAGACCGCTGTCTTAAAAGTACTTAAAACACACCTCGAAAAATGCAAAGATGAATAGTTACAGTTTCTTTAAGTGGTATAATGACACTTGTAATTTAGACTTCTTTAAAACCTGTTTTTCATTTATCTAAATGAATAATTTTAAAATTCAGCTTACCTCAGTATTGTATTTTTAAAAACATTAAGGTCGGAAATACTATGTATCTCCGACCTTATTAAAATTATAAATTTTGATTTATTATCCTTTCACTTTGTCACTAACTTTTTCAGGTAACACATCAAATCCCATGTTGAAAAGGGTAAAAGCAAAGATGTCTGCATATTCATCTATGATCATCGCGGTTGGTTTCCCTGCACCATGACCAGCTTTTGTTTCTATTCTAATTAGAACTGGATTATTTCCAGCTTGCTTTTCTTGTAATTCTGCAGCAAATTTAAATGAATGTGCAGGCACCACACGATCGTCATGATCTCCCGTGGTTACCATTGTTGCAGGATATTTAACCCCTTCTTTTACATTTTGAACAGGGGAATATCCATACAGATAATCGAACATCTCTTTACTATCTTCAGAAGTACCATAATCATAAGCCCAACCTGCTCCTGCAGTAAAGGTATGGTAACGCAACATATCCATAACTCCAACTGCTGGTAATGCAACTTTCATTAACTCAGGACGCTGAGTCATAGTTGCACCAACTAATAATCCTCCGTTGGAACCACCGCGAACCGCTAAGTAGTCACTAGATGTATATTTTTCTTTGATAAGGTATTCTGCGGCGGCAATAAAATCGTCAAAAACATTTTGTTTTTTAAGCTTAGTACCGGCGTCATGCCACTCTTTACCATATTCTCCACCTCCACGTAAGTTTGGAACTGCATAAATACCACCTTGTTCCATCCATACCGCATTTGCAATGCTAAAAGAAGGCGTTAAACTAATATTGAAGCCTCCATAACCATAAAGAATAGTTGGATTCTTTCCGTTTAGTTCAATTCCCTTTTTATGGGTAATGATCATTGGGATCTTAGTTCCATCTTTCGAAGTATAGAAAACTTGATTACTTTCATAATCTTCAGGATTAAAATCTATAATTGGTTTGTTATATAATTCTGAAGATCCGTTTTTAATATCAAACTTATAGATACTTCCTGGGGTTACATAATTGGTAAAGGAATAATATAAATAATCTTTATCTTTTTTAGTGCCAAAACCACCTACAGATCCAACTCCTGGCAATTCCACATCTCTTACTAATTTTCCGTTATAATCATATTGTTTTACTTTAGAAACAGCATCTACCATATACTCTGTAAAAAAATAGCCTCCTCCTGTAGAAGGTGTTAATACATTCTTAGTTTCCGAAATAAAATCTTTCCAATTCTCTGAACTTGGTTTAGCTGCATCTACGGTTACAATTTTTTGATTTGGCGCATTAAGATTGGTAACAATAAAAAGTTTGCTCCCATCATTTTCTATCACATAGCTATCGGTATCCTCATTACCAATAAGTGTTACCAACTCTGGATTTGGTTTGGTAAGATCCATCATAAATAACTTTCCGCCGGAAGTAGAATTTCTAGCAGAAATGAATAAGTAGTTATTGTCT
Organism: Flavobacteriales bacterium; assembly: GCA_038233835.1. Taxonomy (GTDB): domain Bacteria; phylum Bacteroidota; class Bacteroidia; order Flavobacteriales; family Flavobacteriaceae; genus Gillisia. Next base: position 21,526 of record JBBSVD010000029.1, read on the forward strand.
TCTGTTACAGAACCACCAACATATCTGTGCTTTTGTGCTGCAGTTCCTCCATAAATAAGTTTATCCTCGCTTTGCTTAGTACCAAGCTTATGATAAAATAATCTATGCTGATCTGTTTTTGCTGAAAGCTCACTACCTTCTGGTTTTTCATAGCTGGAATAATAAAAACCTTCATTTCCTTTCCAGGAAACCCCACTAAATTTTACATCTATCAAGGTGTCTTCTATTACTTTTTTAGCTTCGGCATCAAAAAGGATCACTTTTCTCCAGTCGCTCCCACCTTCAGAAATACTATAGGCAGCTATTTTTCCATCATCAGAAAAACTCAATCCGTCTAAAGATGTTGTTCCGTCTTTGCTGAATTTATTTGGATCTAAAAATAATTCAGCCTCTCCGTTATCTCCTTTTTTCCTATAAACCACATATTGATTTTGCAGCCCGTCATTTTTATAAAAATATTCGTAATCGCCTTCTGTAAAAGGAGCTCCTAATTTCTCGTAATTCCAGAGTTCTGTTAGTCGTTTATTGAGCTCTTTTCTATATGGGATCTTCGCTAGATAATCATAAGTGACTTTATTCTCAGCCTTTACCCAATCTTCAGTTTCTTTACTTTTGTCGTCTTCCAACCAACGGTAAGGATCTTTAACTTCGGTTCCAAAATAATTGGTAACGGTATCAACTTTTTTAGTTTCAGGATATTTCAATGCTTCTGCTTGTTCTGGTTTAGAATCTTCTTTACAGGAAAAAAGGCTTCCTACTGCAATAATTCCGATTAATAATTTTTTCATAGTGGCTTAAAGATGTTTATTTGATATAGGTGACAATTATAACCTGTAAGTTACATTTTAAAAGGTATTTACCCAATTTATGCAGGCAACAACCCATTGTTAAGCATATATTCGGCGATTTGTACGGCATTGGTTGCAGCTCCTTTCCTTAAGTTATCTGCAACTATCCACATATTTATAGTGTTTGGTTGGGAATAATCACGTCTTATTCTACCCACAAAAACATCGTCTTTTCCTTCGGCATAAATAGGCATGGGATAGGTATTTACTGAAGTATTATCCTGTACGGTAACTCCAGGAAAATCACTTAATAATTTTCTCACCTCATTTTCTTCGAAGTCATTTTCGAATTCGATATTCACAGATTCGCTATGTCCTCCAACTACTGGAATTCTAATTGCAGTAGCAGAAACCTGTACCGAATTGTCTCCTAGGATCTTCTTGGTCTCGTTAGAAAGTTTCATCTCTTCTTTAGTATAGCCATTTTCCGTAAACACATCACAATGCGGAATGGCATTTCTGTGAATTGGATAAGGATATGCCATTTCTCCCTTGGCATCCTTATATTCATTTTCCAACTGCTGAACCGCTTTTACACCCGTACCTGTTATTGACTGATATGTTGAAACAACAACACGCTTAACTTTGTAAACATCATGTAATGGTTTTAAAGCCATTAGCATTTGTATAGTTGAACAGTTTGGATTTGCTATAATTAGATCTTCTGAAGAAAGTTCTGATGCATTTATCTCTGGGATTACCAATTTTTTTGAAGGATCCATTCTCCAAGCGGAGGAGTTATCGATCACTTTTGTGCCAACTTCAGCAAATTTTGGAGCCCATTCTAAAGAGGTTTCTCCTCCTGCAGAAAAAAGCGCAAGATCTGGTTTTAAGCTTAAGGCTTCTTCTAAGCCTATCACTTTAAATGAATTATTATTAAAATCAATTGTAGTTCCAATGGATTTTTCTGAAGCTACCGGATATAATTCTGAAATCGGGAAATTTCTTTCTGCTAAAACTTTTAATATTACTTGTCCAACCATTCCGGTGGCACCAATTACTGCTACTCTCATGCTGTTTTTATATAAATGAATTAGAGAATGCTTTAATCTCTCTAAATGTTATTTTTAATTCTTTGCAAATGTATTATACTAAAAAATATCTTAATAGTTTTAGTAAATTAATTTAAGAGGTTTCTGCGGAATTGAACACATTTTTAATTTTAGTTAAAAAAAAAGAACCCTCCACATAGTGAAGGGTTTAGGTTTAGAATATGTAATATAGCGGTGATCGAGCTACGTCTTTAATTAAAATATAATTCCTTGAAATATTGAAACCTTCTCCCGTTATATACAACTTTCCAAATATCAGTTCTTTCAATAATTCCTTTGCTTACAAGCCGTAAGCCATCGATATACGTTCTATATACCAAAGAATATGCAAGAATAAAAATAAGGAAAAACCAAGAATTTATAAGGTTCATTCTCATTAAAAACAACATACTGGCTAAGGGCGATAGGATTGCTAAATAATAAGAATAGATATTATTCATTTTTAGAATTTTGTTTTTTCAGTTCGTCTCTAATTTCTATAAGTAACTCTTCCTGTGATGGGCCCTTTGGAGCTGGAGCAGCTTCCTCTTCTTTCTTTTTGGTTTTTTCATAAGCCTTCATAAATAAGAATACGAAAAGTCCTACTAATATGAAATAAATAA
>JBBSVD010000030.1:0-23341 GCA_038233835.1 Flavobacteriales bacterium
AATATTGCAATGCCTTTTAACACAGAGGGAATGTACAGAGCTTGTAAAAATTCTGAAGGTTTGGATGAAATTTTAATATATGATGTGTGATCAATATAGTTCAGAGATAGAAACGAGACCACTTCGCTGAGAGAACCAAGAAACAGGATTTAAATTTTAAAATTATTTGAAATCTGCTTGAATCCCAATCTCTTGGTGGCATCTAATGGACGAAAATAAAGATGGGAATTATTATGCAAACTGTCGAAAAACCCATAGGGATCTAGATTTTTAAAATGTGGATCAAACTATAATCAGACGCCAATGATATATGTTTTATATTCTGCTGAAAATTTTTGGATATTGTAAGTTGAGTATTATTTCAAAAATCTATAGTTTAAAAAATGTTTACAACATATGTTCTGGTACGGTCAACACCTTAACTGATCGATCATCAATATCAAAGCTGTCACCTGCAGAGAGCACATGTGTAATTAAATGAGTCATGGTTAGTGGAGTACCATCCTTTAAAATATCATAATTATTGTGGCTTAGTTTTCCAGGGTCAAAAATAATAACCATTCCCGAACCGATAATTTCACAGTCATTTCCATTTTTTATAACTAAACCTGTGTCTTCTGCTAAGCCAAAACCAATGCGGTCATAATACCTAGCAACAGCTTCAGATAATCTCCCAAAACGGCCTCTTTGAATAAAATGAGTGTCTATTATAATTTCAGGAATTAAGGACATTCCTTCCCGGATTCCGGTAGCTGCTTTTATAAAGGATTCTTTGCTGCTACCACCGGTGATCATTTCCATAGACATGCACATTGCACCAGCGCTAGTTCCCGCAACGACAATCTTTTCATTTTGGTAGCGTTCCAATAATATTATGTGAAATTGGGTATTTTTAATTCTTGATGTGATTTTAGACTGATTACCACCAGAAAATAAAATACAATCTGCATTTTTTAATAGTTCCAGATTTTCTTTTAAATCTGCTTCTTTCTTAGAGCTTATAAATAGGGTGTCTACATAACAACATCCCAATAAATTAAAGGCATCCACGTAGTTTCTACCTACGATTTCAGGAATTCCTGAAGCCGTAGTGATCACCAATATTTTTGAATTTTTACCGCCGCTTTCTTGAACAACCCTGAATAATATCCCTTGACTTATATAATCTAATCGAAATCTGTCTCCTTTATGAAATCCCTTATCTTCATTTCCCCCAATGGGAATTAAAGTTCCTTTAATCATAATTAAAAATTAAATTTTGCCGTAAAAATAGTTTAATATTTTGCCTATACATAAATTAACATCATAATTCCCTGTAGGAAAAACTTTTATATAAAAATTTATGAAAATTAGAGAAATACATGCGCTTCGAGGTCCCAATTATTGGTCTATTAGAAGGCATAAGTTAATAGTAATGGTTTTGGATCTGGAAGAGATGGAAGATCGACCATCAGATAAAATAGATGGTTTTTCTGAAAGGTTGGAAAACATGTTTCCTAATATGTATGAACATCGTTGCTCAGAAGGGGTGCCCGGGGGATTTTTTTCAAGGGTTAAAGCAGGAACCTGGATGGGGCATATAATCGAACATATAGCTTTGGAAATTCAAACTTTGGCAGGAATGGATGTTGGATTTGGTAGAACCAGAGGTTACGGGGAAGATGGTGTTTATAATGTAGTATTTGATTATATGGAAGAAGAAGTTGGCTATTATGCCGCAAAAGCTTCCGTGAATATTTGTGAAGCTCTTGTAAAAAATGAAGAATACGATCTAGCTCTCGATATTCAGGAAATGAAGGAAATTAGGGAAAGTGTAAGGCTAGGCCCAAGCACAGGAGCTATTGTAGATGAAGCAGTAAATAGAGGGATCCCGTGGATAAGATTGAACAAGCATTCGTTATGCCAATTGGGCTATGGAGCAAATCAGAAACGGATACAGGCAACAGTAACTTGCCATACTAGCAATATCGGCGTCGATCTTGCGGGTGACAAGGTGGAAACCAAAGATTTACTGGAACAAGCACAAATACCGGTAGCCAAAGGAGAAATTTTACGTGACGATTCCAAATTACAAGAGATTATTAATTATTTAGGATTTCCCTTAGTGATAAAACCGGTTAACGGAAATCACGGTCGCGGGGTAACTATTAATATCAATACTTTTAATGAGGCTCTTTTGGGATTTAATACAGCAAAAAAAATCTCATCTAAGGTGCTAATTGAAAAGCAAATCACAGGTGAGGATTACCGTCTTTTAGTGATTAATAATAAGTTGGTAGCTGCTTCCCTGCGTACTCCTGCACATGTGGTGGGAAATGGAAAAAATACTATAAAGGAATTGATCAATGAAGTAAACCAGGATCCAAGACGAGGTTATGGTCATGAAAAAATGTTGACATTCATCACTATTGATAATGTAACCAAAGGTATTATTGTTTCTGAAGGTTATACGTTGAAAACTGTTTTGAAAAAAGGAGAACGATTTATTTTGAAGGATACTGCTAATTTAAGTACAGGCGGTACGGCAGAAGATGTTACGGATGTAGTTCATCCAGCCAATCTATTTATGGCCGAACGCATTTCTAAAATTATCGATCTTGATATATGTGGCATAGATGTTATTACCACAGATATTAGCAAACCACTTTTCGAAACTGGCGGAGCGGTTATTGAAGTAAACGCAGGTCCAGGATTCCGAATGCATTTGGCGCCTTCCATAGGATTGCCACGAAATGTAGCAGCACCGGTCATAGATCAATTATTCCCGCATGCATCCACAGGTAAAATTCCTATTATTGCCATCACAGGTACCAATGGTAAAACTACCACCACCAGGTTGATAGCACATATGGCCAAACAAACCGGCTTTAAAGTTGGGTATACCACCAGCGATGGGGTTTATATTCAGAATAGATTATTGATGAAAGGGGATTGTACAGGCCCTAGCAGTACAGAATTTGTACTTAAAGACCCTACCGTGAATTTCGCTGTTTTAGAATGTGCGAGAGGGGGTATTTTACGTTCCGGACTGGGGTTTCATAATTGCGATATAGGTATAGTCACGAATGTTTCAGAAGATCACTTGGGACTCAAAGGAATTCATACTATCCAACAGTTAGCTCAGGTAAAAGGAATTATTCCTGAAACTGTGGTTCCAAGTGGTTATGCCATTCTTAATGCAGATGATGACTTGGTTTATAAAATGCGAAAAAAAGCAGTTTCTAATATTGCTCTTTTTTCAATGAATGAAAATAGTCCGAGAATTAAGGCAATGCAAAAGAAAAATGGACTTTCTGCAATTTATGAAAATGGATATATTACAATTTGTAGAGGAGAATGGAAAATACGAATTATGAAAGCAGCAAATATTCCGTTGACTTTTGGAGGAAAGGCAGAATTTATGATCCAGAATATCCTTCCTGCAGTACTGGCTGCTTATTTAAAAGGAGTGACCATAGAAGATATTAAATTAGCACTTCAAACCTTTAATCCTTCGCCAGCACAAACTCCGGGCAGATTAAACCTATTCCAGTTCAAAAATTTTCAGGTTTTGTTGGATTATGCTCATAACCCTTCAGGAATGAGAGCCTTGCAGAAATTCATAGAAAAAATTGATTGTACTGTTAAAGTAGGAATTATCGCTGGTGTTGGAGATAGAAAAGAAGAAGATACCATGCAGATAGGTAGTATTGCTGCTGAAATGTTTGATGAAATTATTATTCGCCAGGATAAAAATCTTAGAGGTAGAAGTGAGAAAGAATTAATTGATATGCTAACTAATGGGATTAATCAATATGATCCCAACAAAAAAACTACCGTAATTCCCAATGAAAAAGAAGCAACCACTTATGCTATTAAAAACGCCAAAAAAGATTCCTTAATTGTGATATGCAGTGATGTAGTAACCGAAGTTTTAGCACTAATTCAAAGAATGCAGGAAGTAGAAGCGCAGGAAGTTTAAGATTATAAAAATTTCTGTATTTTCTCAGTAGTTCTAAAAATTATAACTACTGAGAATATTCTCATTCTTATCATCTTGATATTTCACATAACTGAAACCTTTCTGAATGCAATGTGAGCCGACTTCTCCTTTCTTATTTAAGGCGATAAAGGCAGCCTGAAAATCTTTGTAAGATTCGGGATTAGCCCTAATAATTCTATTTATCGCTTCTTCACAGGCAGCTTGAGGAGATTGTCCTTGTCGCATTAATTCCACGATCAGGAAACTTCCCACACTTTTCATAATTGCTTCTCCCATTCCAGTAGCAACTGCACCACCAACTTCATTATCTAAAAACAATCCAGAACCTATTATAGGTGAGTCTCCAACCCGACCATTAATTTTATAGGAAAGGCCAGAGCTCGTGCAAGCGCCTGCAATATCTCCATTTTTGTCTATACAGAGCATTCCTATAGTGTCGTGATTTTCAATGTTGATAATAGGTTTATATTCCTTGTTTTTGAGCCATTCTTTATAAGCTTCTTTAGAGCCGTCAGTAAATAACTCTTCTTTTCCAAAACCTTGTTGAGCAGCAAAAATATCAGCTCCTTCCCCGGCCAACATTACATGCGGAGTTTCCTCCATAACTTTTCTAGCCACAGATGCTGCATGAGAAGTATGTTTTAAATAGACCACTGCGCCGGCATTTCCAGAAGGATCCATAATACATGCATCCAAAGTTACATTTCCATCCCTGTCTGGAGCACCACCTTTACCAACCGTGGTATTTCTAATATCTGCTTCTTCAATCATTACACCTTGTTCTACAGCGTCTAATGCTGTAGCTCCTTCTGCAAGTAATTCTCCAGCTCGTTTACTGGCATTTGGAAAATTCCACGTGGCGATGGTTAAAGGAAATATTTTTAATTTATTTTGGATCATTTTTAAATATTTTATTGATGAATTTCTATTTACAGCACTTACCGAATTTGAGATTAGTGCTAGTCCTGTAGAACCTAACAAAGATTTAATTATAAAATCTTTCCTTTTCAAAGATAATTTCTTTTAAGATTTGATAAATATAAATGATATTAAAGCATTTCCAAATTCATTTGATAGTTGATATTTTTAAGAAGATCAAATTTTAAAGAAGTTGAAATTTCCAGAAAAGTATAGGCGTTAATTTATCTATAAATTCAAATCTTAAAATATTGATTAAAAGTATCTTTGCAAAAAAATTGAATACCCCATGCGTTGGTTCCTATTTATCTGTTTCTATATACTAGTTGATATTTATGCTTTTCAAGCTATTAAAACGCTCACGAGAAATAATTTGGTTCATCTATTCTATATTTTCTTTTCACTTGTAGTTCTCGGTAATTTCATTTATCAATTTTATCAACCTAATCCTAGTGGTGGTTTTGGTGGAGGAAGAGGCTATGCCATGGGCTTTGTTTTGGCATTTATGGTAAGCAAGATCTTCTTAAGTTTATTTATGTTTGGAGAAGATATTGTTCGCTTCATAGTAGCTATCTTTTCTAAACTTGGGACTACCTCAAATAATTCATTCGAAATACCTTCACGTAGAAAATTTTTAAGTCAGATCGCTTTGGGGATTGCGGTTATTCCATTTGCTTCTTTGCTCTACGGAATGTATAAAGGTAAATACAATTACAAAGTTCTGTCTTATACCTTGCATTTTGAAGATCTTCCCACAGCTTTTGATGGATATAGGATTACCCAGATAAGCGATATTCACAGTGGTAGTTTCGATAATAAAGAAAAAATAGAATACGCTGTAGATCTTATAAATCAGCAGAAAAGTGATACAATTCTATTCACCGGAGATCTGGTGAACAATAAGGCAGTTGAAATGGATCCATGGATAGATACCTTCTCCAAAGTTTCGGCGAGGGATGGTGTCTATTCTGTTTTGGGAAATCATGATTATGGCGACTATGTTCAATGGGAATCGGATCAGGCAAGAAAGGATAATATAGAGGCAGTGAAAAATGTGCATTCCAAATTGGGATGGGATCTTTTACTTAATGAACATCGATTTTTAGAAAGAGATGGAGAGCGCATTGCTTTAGTAGGAGTAGAGAATTGGGGCTCTGGAGGATTTAAAAAGCAAGGAGATCTTGATCTGGCTGGAAAGGCAGTAGCTCAAACAGATTTTAAAGTTTTAATGAGCCATGATCCTTCGTATTGGCAAGAAAAGATAAAGACAGATCCAAATAACTATCAGCTAACCTTAAGTGGACATACGCATGGAATGCAGTTTGGGATTGAGATCCCAGGTTGGTTTAAATGGAGTCCTGTGCAATATAGATATGAGAACTGGGCAGGTATCTATGAAGAGTTTGGAAGATTTATTAATGTAAATCGTGGATTTGGTTATTTAGCCTATCCGGGAAGAGTAGGAATTTGGCCAGAGATTACCGTTATAGAATTGAGAAAAGGCTCAAAACCCGCATAATTCAAAGAATTTACTATATTTGATTTTTGTATACAGGTAGGTATTAAGATCTAATTTAAATTTAGCTTTTAATTTTATGTCAAAATTTGGTGAATTAATAGATTTAAACATTCCGGTTTTATTGGATTTTTATACCGAATGGAATGAAGCTTCAACTTCCATGCATCCCGTTCTTAGAGATGTAGCAGCTGCACTTGGGGATAAAGCAAAGGTTATTAAAATAGATGTGGATAAAAATCCTCAATTAGCTGAAGCTCTTCGAGTGAAAGGTCTTCCAACACTTATGATCTACAAAGATGGTGAAATGAAGTGGAGACAAAATGGAGAGCAGGATGCAAATACACTTATTGGCTTGCTCAAGGAATACGTTTAGAGCGCCTTAAAACTGAAACCTTTTTCAGTAAAATGTTCTAAAACTCGAGGCAATACTTCTTTTAATTTTTCTGAAGCTTTTAGGCTATCATGAAACACTACAATACTTCCTTGTGTAGCAGTCTTTACCACATTCATATAACATTGCTCGTTAGTTATTTTGGCATCAAAATCGGCGCTTAAAACATCCCACATCACAATTTGGTAATTATATTGCTGCAAAGTTTTAATTTGTGAAGGCTTAATTTTACCATAAGGTGGCCTAAATAGCTTTTTCTTGCTAATATTCCCTAATGCTTCAAGCATTATATTTTCAGTTTTAAAAACATTTTCTAAGTATTCTGAATTTGAAGTTTTCCAGCCATTTAAATGATTATAGGTGTGATTTCCGAAGGAGTGTCCTTCATTAATTATCGACTTAAAAACTTCAGGATATTTAGTGAGATTTTCTCCTACACAGAAGAAGGTAGCTTTTACTTGTTGTTTTTTCAATTCATTTAAAACCCAGGGAGTAATCTCCGGATGAGGTCCATCGTCGAAAGTGAGAAAAATGCTTTTGGAGTTTGTTGGCTTATTCCATAGTAGGGAAGGGTATAAAAGCTTCCCTACTGTTGAAATATTTTTAAAATATGCCATTGCTATGTTGCAATTATTCTAGTGTGCTATCAAGTTCTTCCAGACTTTGTTCGGTCTTTAATTCGTTTTCAAATGCCGAATCTGCAGGTATACTTGATTCTTCATCTGCTTGTTCGCTATCATCATAGAACCTTGGGAAAAGCTTCAGATAATTATTGAATTCTTCCGCTTTTTTACGTGCATATTCCTGCTCATCATTTCTAAATAAAAGATCGATCAAAGAACGGTAACGCTCCATATCAGTAATAATATCATCTGCATATTTATACTGTCTGTCTTCATCCCAACCAGCATAATACTTTAGGTTTTCTTGATATTTACCAGCTATTTTTTCCCAAAGCGCTTTTGCCTTTTCGGGTTCGCCCACTTCAAAATAACCGGAGATATAAGGTTCTATTAAAGTGTAATACCCATAATAATCTATTGGCATTTTTTCCATAGCAAGATCTAACATCTCTTTAGCCTTCGCAGTTTCTTTTTCTGCAATAAGGGTTTCAATTAATCTACCCAGATTGCTTCTGTAAGTGATCGAATTCTTTCTGGTTTCTGGATCATGGTAAATATCTGTACTTCCCATATTTCCCCAATCCCAGTTCTTAGCGATTTTATACATTTTTTCTGAATCTACTCTTCCCATTTCATATGGGTTTCGAGGATTAATCATGGTTCTAATTGGAACCAGTTTGTAGGCTACCCCGTCTAACTGGAGGTATTCCTTCATCCATAAATAATCGTCGTTACCATAGCTTCCGCCGGTAAAGTAAATAGGGCGTTCCCAATTGTTATTAGCAATAATGTCCAACATTAACAGCCTGTTTTTATAGATCACATTTCCTTCTAACTCAATAAAAATATTATCTACTATCTCATCGGCATCCTTTTCATTCACAATTCCATTTTTAATTACCGAAATCTTATCTACAGGGATGCGAATATTCTTAGTAGGAAAGGTGTTCACCATTTGGCCGCTCTGCAGTTCTCCTTTCGTTCCCGGGTTATCACTCGCAATCCAATTCATCCAGTTTTGAATAGACATGGTATCTTTTGTAACCTGCTGATACATCACAAACTCATTAGTTCCAGCTCTAAATTGCTTATAGGTTAATTGAGAAGGAATTGGGTCGCTATCCCAAGCTTTGCGTTTCATTTGTGAAATATACCAGTCTGTAGCAAAAAGACTCGTATTTACAATACGCACATCTTTCCTGTAACCTTCAATTTGTTGGGCATACCAAAGAGCAAAAGTGTCGTTATCGCCAATTGTAAACAAAATTGCATTTTCATCTACCGAGTCCAGATACATTTTTGCCATTGCTAAGGCAGAATATCTGTCTGATCTATCATGATCATCCCAGTTTTGCGAAGCCAATACGGTAGGAACTGCAAGTAAACAAACCGCAATTGCAATAGGAGCTGCTAGTGATGGTTTCAGATATTTTTTAATCGAATCAAAAATTGCATAAACTCCAAATCCTATCCAAATGGCAAATACGTAGAACGAACCTACTAATGCATAATCGCGTTCTCTCGGTTCAAAAGGTCTTTCATTTAAGTAGATCTTTAACGCTATTCCGGTAAACAGGAAAAATACCATAAGCACCCAAAATCCTTTTTTATCTTTTTTGAAGTGAAAAAATAAACCGATAAATCCTAAGATAAAGGGAAGGAAATAGTACGTGTTTCTCGCTTTGTTATTCTTCATATCGGATGGAAGATCATCCTGAGATCCCAATCTTATTTCATCTATAAATTTGATTCCGCTTAGCCAGTTTCCATTGGTGTCTGAGTATTCACCTTGAATATCATTTTGTCTTCCAACAAAATTCCACATAAAATAGCGCCAGTACATATATCCAAATTGGTATTCGAATAAGTATCCTAAATTGGAGACAAATGAAGGCTTTTCTATAACTAAATATTCGCTAAACTGATTTAAAAAGCTGTGATAATCATCATTGTCTATTTTTCCTGTGGCAACATTTTTTCTGAATTCTGCAATCGCAATTTGTAATTGCTCTTCGCTTTGGTATTCTGGCTTAATGGTAAAATCTAGAGGTCCGGTAAATTGAATATAATTGGCAGCATGTTGAGTACTCCACATCCTTGGGAGCACTGTTTTATGGCTATCTTCTAAATTTTGTCGTGCATTTTTATAATCGTTAACAATCACATATTTCCCTGTTTCTCTATCCTTTTCATAATTAGGAGCATCATCTAAGTAAGGAGTATCTGGATCCAATCCGCTATACATTTCGGTGAACTGTGGCCCGTAGAACAAGTGTGTTTCTCCATATTGCTCTCTGTTATAATATGCAAGTAGCTCACGCGCATTATCCGGACTATTTTCATTAATCACCGTATTAGCATTTGCTCGAATCGGCAGCATAGTCCAACTTGAAAAACCAATTAAAATGAAGAGAATAGATAGCAGTAATGTATTAAGCTGATAATAATTCTTTCTAAGTGTGTATCGAATTCCGAAGTAAAAAGCTGCGATTATTACTAAAAGGGCAATTATGGTTCCCGAGTTAAATGGTAAGCCAATAGCATTCGTGAAAAATACTTCAGAAGTGGCAAAAAAGGTAAGTGCGTACGGAAGCAATAATTTAAAGATGAACATTAGCACTGCAACTACGGCTATATTTGCTAATACAAAATTCTTAATGGTTATCTTCTCGTAATTTTTGAAGTAATACAGGAATCCGATGGCTGGAATGGTCAACAATCCCAGAAAGTGAATTCCAAAAGATAGCCCTATCACAAAAGAGATAAGAATCACCCATCTATTTCCTCGGGACTCAAACATATCACGCTCCCATAAAAGGCCGAGATAAAAAAGGATGGACATCATGCAGGCAGCCATAGCATAAACTTCAGCTTCCACAGCATTAAACCAAAAGCTATCTGTAAATGTAAAGGCAAGAGATCCAACAACAGCGCTACCTAAAACAGCTATTTTTTTGCTGTTAGAGTTTGTTTCTGCAGGACCAGAGATCTTTTGAAGCAATAATACAATAGACCAGAACATAAACAAAATGGTAAATGCACTCGCTAAACCAGACATCATATTCACTAAAAGAGCTATTTGCCCAGCTTCTGGTGCAAATGCAGCAAAAAATGCTCCAAGCATCTGATAAAGTGGTGCTCCTGGCGGGTGACCTACTTCTAGGTTTGCTGCGGTAGCGATATATTCACCTGCATCCCAAAAACTTGCTGTAGGCTCTACGGTTAACCAGTAGGTAGTAAGGGAAATTAAAAATACCATCCATCCTAGTATTTTGTTCCATTTACTAAAGTTAAAATCTGTCATATTGTGCGCTTGTTGAGTATAATGAGGCGAATTTAAGAATAATTACAAGAAAGATTTTATAACGCGCTTTAAAAGCGAATATTTTTAATGAGGATTAAATTTGCCGACCGAAAAATAATTGATAAAAAACCTAAAAAATGTTTGTGTAAAATAAAGTTTGTTTTAAATTTGCACCCGTATTGAAATACTGGCCTATGGTGTAACTGGCAACACGTCTGTTTTTGGTACAGAAGAGTCTAGGTTCGAGCCCTAGTAGGCCAACTTCAATTTAAAAACCCAAACTTTTTAGTTTGGGTTTTTTTGTGTTCAATAATGTTAGGCGAGAGCCCAATAGCAATCGGGACTCCAAGAGTAGTCGAGGGGAGCCTTAATAGGCCAACTTCAATTTAAATAACCCGAACATTTTGTTTGGGTTATCTTGTTTTATGTATTTGGTTAAAAATTAGTTGTAATATTTAGGAGCATGAACAAGTAAGTGTAAGCCTTGCTTTTCTAAAGAGACTCCTTCACTTTTCACTCTTTATTTAAGAATGCTCATTTATAATTTTCAACAACTCCTCTTTAGGAACTACTCCAGATTGCCGCCAAAGTTGTTTTCCGTCTTTAAAAAGGATAAGTGTTGGAACACCTTTTACTTGATACTGGGAAGCTAGAGGCTGGTTTTTATCTACATCTATTTTTACAATTTTGACTTTTTCTCCAAGAGAGGATTTTGCTTCTTTTAATATTGGAGCCAAAGTTTTACAAGGACCACACCAGTCTGCAAAGAAATCTACTAGCACGGGTGTTTCTCCTTTTATTATTTCACTGAAATTACTTTTCATAATTAATTTTTTATACTAATAGAATAACTTAAAAATACGAAAAAATGAGGGGATTTAATTTTCATATTGTATTTATAGATTTAAAATAATTTTAAAACAAACATAAAAAAATCCCCAACTATATAGTGGAGGATTGATTTATGTTTGTTTATGCAAAATTCTTACGCAGCACTTACAATATTGTAATGTGTAAGTAGATTCTGATAGAAATAGAGACTATTTTCATCTTTTTTAATACATGATTGTATAAAACTGCTCAAATCTAAACACTCAAAAGTGATAGGTGTAAATTTATCTTTCGATATAGGTAGATTGATATCGACAGTTTGGTCAACATAATTTATTTTGACTTTTTTGGCATCAAAATACCTTTTTATTATTGCTTTATGCAAGCTTTCGAATTTGGAATTATCTATATCTACGTTAGTAATGCTATAAGCGATTAAGTTTTTAACATCTTCCAAAATTTCATTAGGGGGTGTAAAGTTTTGCATGGTCAAGTTCATTGATGATTATTCTATTGTGGCGTAAAGTTACTCTTCACAATGTTAATAAAACCCTAACTTGTAATGTATTAGCATTAAATTAACTTTTATGACTATTGGCGGTGTATTGAGTTCTTAGTCGGAAAAAATGTCGATGGGTTGATTTAAAATACGTTGCCGGTGATCTAATGATGAAGAATTGATGAAATGAGTTTTAATTTTTTTAACGGTTCCATATTCGTTGTGAACATGTCCAAAAATATGATAGGACAAATCTAAACTCTTTAGTTTTTCCTTTAAGTTTTTACATCCTATTTGGGATTTGTCATCAAGTTCATCTAAAATTCCATAAGGAGGTCCGTGTGTTATAAGAATGTTTGTGTCTAACGGTATTTTATTCCAGTGAGAAGAAATTGCTTTGCCTCTTGGTTTTAGAAATGCCCAATTTCCTGTTCCTGGAATATAGGGAGAACCCCAAAATTTAATATTTTCTATAGTAATGCCTGAATCTTTTAAATAAATGATATTTTCTGGAATAATAGAATCTAACTTCTCGCTATGTTTTTCTAAATAGAAGTCATGATTTCCAGCAATTAATATCTTGTATTTGTAATTGAGCGAGGAATACCATTTTAAAAAGGCAAGGGTTTCTTGTTTGGTGCCGGCATCGGTAAAATCACCAGCATGTATAATGCAATCGGCTTCAGGAAGGATTAGCCCCTCATGTTGGTTGTGAGTATCTGAAATGCAAATTATCTTCATCATTATATTTAAAAAGAAATCCGATGAAGTATGTTCATCGGATTTCTCAAATCATAGTCATACGCATTTTCAATTTCAACAATATCTCAGACTACAACTTATTTATTCTTTCTCTTTATAATGTTCAGGCATCATATGATCATTTGGAAATGCATCGATGTCAGATGGTAATATTTTTTCTGTGAATTTGGTAATTGCAAAAGCAACCAACACAGCAGAAAAAGCAAAAAAAGAAAATTTAATCCATAGATTATCTGTCATTATCAAACTGTAAAAGCCAAGGAATAACTCAGTGACTAAAAACATAATCTTTATTGCTAATTTAAATATCATTTTTCGGTGGAGTACTAGTTTTTATAATTGTCAATTTTAATGCTTCAAATATAATACCTAAAGTCGGCTTTATTCCAAAATAATTACAAATTGACTTAAATTTAACTTATGGGTTTCTAGCGAATTAAAGCTGAATTAGTTAAAATATTTCTAAGAGAATAATCCAGTAGCAGTAGGTGTTGTAAATTGGCCATATAAGAGAAATCCCGTGGAGAAAAAATACAGAATCTTAATTTACATATTTATTGGAATTACTATTGTTTTAGCAGCGGTCTATTTTGGAAATAGAATAGTCAAGCAAAAAATAGTATCGGCAATAGAAAAAGAGTTGAAAAATTCTAATGTAGAATTTCAAAACATTACCGTGGATTTGATAGATGGCAGTTCTGTTGTGAAACAGCCAAGAATTTTATTAGGAGGCGTAAGTATTTCTGCAAAAGAAATTAATGTTATAGATCTAAATTATAAGGAATACTTCTCTAATAAGAATATCGTGTTCGATAGGATTGTATTTGTAAGGCCTGAGATCTTAATAGATAAGGCAGATACAACAAGTAATGATTCTAATAAATCTGAAAAAGAATTTCAGAATGATATAAAAATTAAGCATGTTGTAATAGAGGATGGAAGACTAAAGATTAAGAATAATGACACCTTAAAAAAGGGTTTATTCGTTTCTTTAAAAAACATGGATATTTATGATTTGCATATCACCAAGAATTCAGTAAAAAACAAAATACCTTTTAGCTATTCTAATCTTTCTTTTAAAAGCGACTCGCTTAGTTATCTGCTGAATCCCGAACACCAGTTAAGAATAAATAATTTGAGTTTGAAAAATGGGAATCTTACTATTAATGAGGTAAAGGTAATCCCTATTTATAGTAAAGCTGAATTTGATAGCAGACAAAAAGTTGAAAAAGACAGATTCGATCTTAAGATTCCAAAAGTAAATATGATAGGTTTTAGATGGGGTTTCAATGGAGAAAAGCTTCAGATGCAAAGTTCTTTAACTAGTGTTGAAAATGCTGAATTTTATATTTACCGAAACAAATTACTTCCAGATGATAATTCTATAAAACCATTATATAGCCAGAAGCTTCGTGAATTACAAACCAAAATCAAATTTGATACTATTAAAATTTCCAATGCAAGTATCTTCTACGAAGAAAAATCGGTAGCGGGAAAGCCTGCAGGTAAAGTGAACTTTACAAATTTAGATGCAACGGCTAAAAACATTTCTAATTGGAATCTAGAAGCAGAGAATTTTCCAATTACCTCGGTAAACGCTAACGCAAAATTTATGGGAGAGTCCACATTAAATTTTAAAATGGAATTTGATATAAGAGATGTGGAGAATAAATTTAATTTTTCGGGTGATCTGGCAGGAGTTTCAGCAAATGCGATGAACTCCTTCTTAAAACCTGCTTTAAATATAGAAGTCGAAGGAAAGATCTCTTCTCTATTCTTTAATTTTTATGGGAATGATTATAATGCACTTGGGGATACACGTTTGCAGTATCATGATTTTAAAGTAGAAGTTCTTAAAAAAGATGGAGTAAGTAAGAACAAGCTTTTAAGTGGCATTGCTAATCTTATTTTAAAAAATAACACCGCTAATAAAAAGATAGATCAGAAGAATATTTCTGCCACACGGGACAGGACCAAATCTTTTTGGAACTTCCTTTGGTTATGCGTGAGAAATGGAGCTCTAAAAAGTTTTATTTAGATCTTGAAGGTTACAACAGGTCTATTAGCGTGGTTTACGAGGTCTTCGCTAATGCTACCGTTAAAGAAGTGAGCTAAGCCCTTTCTGCCATGTGTGCTAATACCAATTAGACCAGCATTAAGGCTTTTAGCAAAATTCATTATTCCCTTTTCCACCGTAACATCATTATATACGTGCAAATATTCCTTATGTATGGATTCACCTTTAATAAAATCAGTCAAACATTCTTCTGCTTCTACGCTGGTTTTAAAATTATTGGCGGTATTTATATATACCAGATGTAAAGTAGCATCAATTTTTGCTGCAAATTTCATCGCTTTATTTAAGGTGTGTTTGTTTTCCAGATCGCAATCTGTAGCAAAGACAAAACTATCTACATTGAAATTGTCGTGATCATTTTTAATTACTAGTACCGGAATTGTGGAATTTCTTACCACCTTTTCGGTGTTAGAACCTATAAAAACTTCTTTAAAACCACTTGCTCCATGGGATCCCATTACAATAATATCGCAATTATGTTGCTGGCTAACTTCCATTATCCCTTCAAAGGCCTGATGGAATTCAACCGTATCATGCACTTTTATTCCTTTTAAAAAAGGTAGATCTATTAATTCTTTGAATCTTTTTCTGGCAAGTTTCATGAAAAATAAGGCTTCAGGTAAATTTTGAGTACCACTGCCATTAACAGGATCTACGAGCTGCAATGGCAATTCCAGCATGTGTAAAAGATAAATTTCGCCATCAAATTTTTTGGCTAACTGAGCGGCAACTTTCAAAGCGTTTTCTGCTTGTTCAGAAAAGTCAGTAGGAACTAGAATTCTTTTCATGGTAAAGCTTTAAGTATGATTGTTTTATTAAAATTACGAATAAAATTTCATTTACTGCGTGGTTTCAATTCTTCAATAATTTTTATTATATTTGCAGCGTTGAAACGAAAATAAATACAGCGAGGGGACGAAAAGTCCCCTCTTTTTATAAGCATTATGTTACAGGAGAGAGTAGAAAACTTATTGGAAGAAGCCTTTCAAGAAAATAATTCCTTATTTTTAATTGCCTTAAATATTAGCGACCAAAATCACATAACTGTTGTGATAGATGGAGACAATGGCGTTACAGTAAGTGATTGTGTGGCGGTAAGTCGTAAGATTGAAGGTGAGTTAGATGAGGATGAAATCGATTTTTCGTTAGAAGTAGCTTCTTCGGGTGCTACAGAGCCTTTAAAATTACCAAGACAGTATAAAAAAAATATCGGAAGAACTCTGGCGGTCCAAACAAATTCTAATAAATTTGAAGGGAAATTGCAAGAGGTTTCTGAAGATGAACTTACTATAACGTGGCAGGACAGAGAGCCTAAGCCAGTAGGTAAAGGTAAAGTGACCGTGGATAAGGAAGCTAAAATAGCTTTTAAGGACATAGTGGAAGCTAAAGTTGTGATAACATTTTAATAATAATTTGATATGGAAAATATCGCCTTAATAGAGTCTTTTTCTGAATTTAAAGACGATAAGCTGATAGATAGAGTAACCTTAATGGCAATTCTGGAAGATGTTTTCAGAAGTGCTTTAAAGAAGAAATATGGTGAAGATGATAATTTTGATATTATTGTAAATCCAGACAAAGGAGATTTAGAAATCTGGAGAAACCGTATTGTAGTTGCCGATGGTGAAGTGGAAGATCCTAACCAGGAAATATCTCTTACGCAAGCAAGAAAAATAGAGCCCGATTTTGAGGTTGGCGAGGATGTTTCTGAAGAAGTTAAATTAATGGATCTAGGTAGAAGATCTATTTTGGCATTACGCCAGAATTTGATCGCAAAGATCCATGAACATGACAATACTAATATTTATAAGCAGTTTAAGGATCTTGAAGGAGAAATTTATACGGCAGAAGTTCACCATATTCGTCACAGAGCTATCATTTTGCTAGATGATGAAGGGAATGAAATTATTTTACCTAAAGACCGACAAATCCCTTCAGATTTCTTCAGAAAAGGAGAAAATGTTAGAGGAATTATCGAAAGTGTAGAATTGAAAGGAAGCAAACCACAAATTATAATGTCGCGTACTGCTCCGGTTTTCTTAGAGAAATTATTCGAACAAGAGATTCCAGAAGTCTTTGATGGATTGATCACGGTTAAGAAAGTGGTTCGTATTCCGGGTGAAAAAGCGAAAGTAGCGGTAGATTCTTACGATGATAGGATAGATCCAGTAGGGGCATGTGTGGGGATGAAAGGTTCAAGAATCCACAGTATTGTGCGTGAATTGGGCAATGAGAATATAGATGTTATCAATTATACCAGTAACGATCAACTATTTATTACCAGAGCACTGAGCCCTGCAAAAATAGTTTCGATCAAGTTGGATGAAGAAAATAAACGAGCAGAGGTTATCCTTAAACCTGAAGAGGTTTCTAAAGCTATTGGTCGTGGAGGTCACAATATTAGGCTTGCAGGGCAACTTACAGGTTATGAAATAGATGTATTTAGAGATGGTGGAGAGGAAGATGTAGAGCTTACAGAATTTTCTGATGAGATAGAAGACTGGGTGATCGCTGAGTTTGCGAAGATCGGTTTAGATACTGCTAAGAGTATTTTGGAACAAGATGTGAATGATCTTGTTAGAAGAACAGATCTTGAGGAAGAAACTGTACTTCAGGTGATCCAAGTATTAAAGAATGAATTTGAATAAATGTCAATTTTTTATAAATTGATAAGAACAAAATAAGAGGTTAAATTAGAGGCAATTTATGGCTGAAGCAAAAACAATGCGATTAAATAAGGTACTACGTGAATTCAATATTTCACTAGATCGTGCTGTGGAATTTTTAAATTCCAAAGGGCACGAAATAGAAGCACGTCCTACCACCAAAATTTCAGAGGGTATCTATCAAGTCTTATCAGATCAATTTCAGACAGATAAGAGTAAGAAAGTACAATCCAAAGAAGTTGGGGAAGAAAAGCGCAAAGAGAAGGAGGAGTTGCGTTTAGCTCGTGAGAAGGAATTAGATGATAAGAAGAAGATAGAGCAAAAGAAGCAAGAAGTTGTTAGTGCTAGAACTAAGCTAGAAGGCCCTAAGCAAGTTGGAAAAATTGATCTTGACAAAAAACCAGAAGAAGCTAAGGTAGAAGTTAAAGCTCCTGAGGTTGCCAAGACTGAAGCTAAAGCTGAAGAACCTGCTAAAACAAAAGCTGAGGAGACTCCAAAAGTTGTAGAAGCTAAAACTGAAGAAAAAGCTGCTCCTAAAGAGGATGAAAAACCTAAGGGAGAGTCAATAAAGCCAGAAGTTAAAACTGAAGCTCCCAAAGAGGAAAAAAAGGAAGTTAAAGCTGAAGCTCCAAAGGAAACTTCTAAAAATAAGGAAGAGCCTGCAGTTGCCCCTAAAGTGGGAAGTGCTGAAGCTACTGCTAAATCTGAAGAAAATGATACTCTAAAGACCAATTACACCAAGTTAAATGGTCCAAACTTTACAGGCCAGAAAATAGATCTTTCTAAGTTCAAGAAACCTGTTAAGAAGAAAGATGATAAAAAAGCTACAGACGACAAGAATAAAAAACGTCGTCGAAGAATAAGTAAGGATGTTAAACCTTCAGGTGCAGCACCAGCACCAGCAGGGACTTTTAGTAAATCTCGTGCCGGTGGCGGTCCGGGTGGTAAAAGACCTGCAAGACCTGCAATGGTTAAAGAAGAGCCTAGTGAGGAAGAAGTACAAAAACAAGTACGTGAAACCTTAGAGAAACTTCAAGGGAAATCCAGCAAAGGAAAAGGTGCTAAATATAGAAGAGGTAAAAGAGATCAACACCGTCAGCGTACAGAAGATGATGCTGCACAACAAGAATTAGATAACAAGATCCTTAAAGTAACAGAATTTGTTACGGTAAGTGAAGTTGCGACTATGATGGATGTGCCGGTAACTAAAATTATCTCTGCATGTATGTCTCTTGGGATGATGGTAACTATGAATCAGCGCTTAGATGCTGAAACATTATCGATTGTTGCAAGTGAATTTGATTTTGAGGTAGAATTTGTTTCTGCAGATATTGAAGTTTCTGCAGAAGAAGATGCTGATAAACCTGAAGATCTAGTATATAGAGCTCCTATTGTTACGGTGATGGGACACGTAGATCACGGTAAAACATCTTTATTGGATTATATACGTGAAGAAAATGTAATTGCCGGAGAAAGCGGTGGAATTACACAACATATTGGTGCATATGGGGTAGAATTAAGTGGAGGACAGAAAATAGCATTTTTAGATACTCCTGGTCACGAGGCCTTTACCGCGATGCGTGCAAGGGGTGCACAGGTTACAGATATTGCAATTATTGTAATTGCAGCAGATGATGATGTGATGCCTCAAACAAAAGAAGCAATATCTCACGCACAAGCAGCGGGAGTTCCTATTGTTTTTGCAATAAACAAATCGGATCTGCCTACGGCTAATCCTGAAAAGATAAAAGAGAAATTAGCTCAAATGAATCTTCTTGTAGAAGATTGGGGAGGTAAGATACAATCTCACGATATTTCTGCTAAAACAGGAAACGGAGTGAAGGAATTACTTGAAAAAGTATTGTTGGAAGCAGAAATTTTAGAACTTCAGGCAAATCCTAATAAACCTGGAAAAGGTACTGTGGTTGAAGCTTTCTTAGATAAAGGTAGAGGATATGTATCCACTATCTTAGTTCAAGATGGTTCTTTAAAAATAGGAGACTATGTTTTAGCTGGTCGTCATAGTGGTAAAGTTAAAGCAATGCAGGATGAGCGTGGTAATGATGTAGCAGTTGCTACACCTTCTACACCGGTATCCATACTTGGATTGGATGGAGCGCCTCAAGCGGGTGATAAATTTAGAGTGATGTTAGATGAGCGTGAAGCTAAGGACATTGCTGCAAAACGTACGCAACTACAAAGAGAGCAATCTGTTAGAACACAACGTCATATCACCCTTGATGAAATTGGTAGACGTATTGCTTTAGGAGAATTTAAAGAGATCAATATCATCTTGAAAGGAGATGTGGATGGTTCTGTAGAAGCATTAACAGACAGTTTCCAGAAATTATCTACAGAAGAAATTCAGGTGAATATCATACATAGAGGTGTAGGTCCAATTACCGAGAGTGATGTATTGTTAGCTTCGGCTTCAGATGCGGTTATCATCGGGTTTAATGTGAGACCTGCTGGAAATGCAAGACAAATAGCAGACAAGGAAGAAATAGATATCAGAACATACTCTATTATCTATGATGCTATTAATGATCTTAGAGATGCGATGGAAGGAATGTTATCTCCAGAAATTAAAGAAGAAATCACTGGAACTGCAGAAATAAGAGAATTATTCAAGATCTCTAAAATTGGAACAATTGCAGGTTGTATGGTTACAGCCGGTAAGATCTTCAGAAATGAAGGAGTTAGATTGATTCGTGATGGAGTTGTAGTTCACACTGGCGAACTTATCGCTCTACGTAGATTTAAAGATGATGTTAAAGAAGTTGCTAAAGGATATGATTGTGGTATTCAGATCAAGAACTACAATGATATTAAAGAAGGTGATATAATAGAAGGATACCGAGAAGTAGCGGTGAAAAAGAAGATGAAAAAGTAATTTTTTGTCATACTATATAAAAAAGGCTGTTAGGAATTAATTCTTGATAGCCTTTTTTGTTTCATCCCCTTCTAAATCTTTCCCTAAGGTGAAGACTTTAGAACAACAATGAGTTAAACAATTGCTTACCCTTAATAATAAAGGAGATTCCTACTCTCGTCGGAATTAAAAACCACGAAATTTTTACCTAGAACCTTCCCAAGGATGTCATTAGTAATAAATAGGTTTCCAACTTCAGTATGAATAATAATAAAAAATGTGTTATTCTGAACGAAGAGCAGCCTAGTGAAGTATCTCTTAGATGATATTATTTACTTGGTAATACTAAAATAATTTTTAGATTTTTCCCATCAATTACTTTAAATGATGAATCGAGTGGAGAAGGACATTTTATTTATTTTGAGAGAATTATATGGAATGTTATCCATAACCTGTCGAAGGATCTCCTTTTACAAAAAAAAGCCTCATATTTCTATGAGACTTTTTTTTAAATAAATTATTTCTTCAAAAAAAACTAATTTCTTAGCCTCTTTTAGGTTTCGGGATGAATGCCGAAGGGAAGTCTCCTTTTATTTGCATAAGTGCACGATCTGCCTCCAATTTATTTCTAAAATTGCCAACCCAAACTTTATAGTTAGGAGTTTCGTAAATTATTTGAGAAGGCCATCCTGCATATTGAGACCTAAACTTTTTAATTACATTACTAGCAGCATTGTTATCTCCATAATACAGCTGAATTTTATAGCGTTCACCTAATTTTCCATCTTTCGTCATTTCAGACTTGATTTCTAGTAAACTAGGAAGATTTGGGTCTTGTTGTATATTAACTTTAGCAGTTTGAGATAAGCCTATTTGTTGTACTCCAAGAGCTAAAATCCCTATAAAAAAGCAATCTTTAATTTTTAATATTCTCATTATAAAAAGGTTTGGTGTAAAAGTAAAATTAAATAACTGAATGTCGTGTGATTTTATTATTTAGAACTATTATAAATTACGTGTTAACACTTCTGCAACATTTCCCAAATCGACTTTAAGTGTTACTTTTGTGCCTGAATTTTAGGGGTGCGATACTTAGTTTTTTTATAATTATAAATAAACAATAATTATAAAATATCGTGCCAAACATAAGACGTTAATTCAACTTACAATATGAAAAAGGTGAAATTCCGCCATTCAACCTCGAGACTACTGCTAGTATCAGTGGTGTTCCTGCTTTCTTTTACCAATTTAATACATGCTCAAGATACTCTGGCTACAGCTGCAGAAGAACAACCTGCAGAGGTTGCTGCTGCAGAATCTAGTCCTGGAGATGTTGAAAATGGTAAAGCTTTATTTAATTCTTTATGTGCTGCTTGTCACAAACCCTATTCTAAATCTATTGGTCCAGCTCTAAATGGAGTAACAGATAGGCACTCTATTGAGTGGATAGAATCTTGGATTCATAATTCAGCAGAGATGATTGCTTCGGGAGATGCACAAGCAATTGCGATTTATGAGGAGTATAATAAAACGGCCATGCCAGCTTTCCCTCAGCTTACTTCAGCGGAGATAGGAGACATTCTTGCTTATGTAGGACAGCCTAAGCCAACTCCTATTGCTGCTGCAACTGGTGTAGTTGCTGATGGTGGTGGTTCTGGTGGTGGAGTTTCCAATACTGTTATTTTGTCAATTCTCGCTTTTGTGCTGTTAATGTTATTAGCAATATTATTCCTAGTAAATAAAACTTTAAGAAAATTTGCTGTTGCCAGTGGAGTAGAACTTCCTGTAAAGGAATCTAGAAAGCCACTTTATAGATCCTTTGTAGAAAATCAATTCTTGGTTTTAGTTACTGCAGTATTTGTATTACTAGCTAGTGGATATATGGTTTACGGATTTTTTATGCAAGTTGGTATAGATCAAGGTTACCAACCAATACAACCAATTCATTATTCACATAGAATTCACGCAGGAGATAACCAGATAGAATGTAAATATTGTCATTCTTCGGCCAGAACTTCCAAGCATTCAGGTATTCCTTCATTGAATGTTTGTATGAACTGTCATAAATCTATAGCTGAAGTTGCAGAAGCTACAGCTACTGAAGATTATTCAAAAGAATTCTACGATAAAGAGATCAAGAAATTATATGCAGCAACTGGATGGGATCCGGCTGCACAAGCTTATACAGGTGAAGCCAAACCTGTGAAATGGATTAGAATTCACAACTTACCAGATTTCGCATATTTCAATCACTCACAACACGTTTCTGTGGCTGGAATAGAGTGTCAAAAATGTCACGGTCCTATCCAGGAAATGGAAGTAGTTTATCAGGATGCTCCTTTAACTATGGGATGGTGTATTAACTGCCACAGAGAGACTAATGTACAGATGGCTGGAAATGAATATTATGAAAAAATCCATGAAGAACTGTCTAAAAAATATGGGGTAGAGGAACTGACTGCTGCTCAATTAGGTGGTTTGGAATGTGGTAAATGTCACTATTAATAAAAAAGTCATGCCTGAGTAATTAGGCAATTAATTAAGAAGTAATATCTAGATATATATGTCATCAAACAAAAAATACTGGAAAAGTGTTGAAGAGCTAAATGAAAATAGCTCTATTGTTGAGACGCTCCGACAAAAAGAATTTGCAGAAGAGATTCCTACAGATGAATTCTTGGGTAATAAAGATTCCTTAAGCTCTTCTTCTACAACTCGTCGTGATTTCCTGAAATATGTTGGTTTTAGTACTGCAGCTGCTTCTTTAGCAGCTTGTGAAGGTCCTGTTATTAAATCTATTCCTTATTTGGTACAACCCGAAAGAATTGTACCGGGGATAGCAAATTATTATGCAACATCTATTGCGGATGGATTAGATTTTTCTGGTGTTTTAGTAA
>JBBSVD010000031.1:0-23169 GCA_038233835.1 Flavobacteriales bacterium
CATTTTCAACTTCATTGTTGGTTTCCAAAGCGAATCCAATGAGTTTCTGATGCTTTTTAATTTTACCTAATGAAGCTAAAATATCTTGAGTAGAAACCAATTCTAATGTGAAGCTTGCTTCCTTTTTCTTGATTTTTTGATCTTCAACCAACTTTGGTTTATAGTCTGATACTGCCGCCGCCGCTATCACTACATCTTGATCTGCAAAATGTGAATGTACAGCTTTATACATTTCGTCTGCACTAATCACACGTATCACTTTCACCATAGAAGATTCTAGTTGCAGATAAGTTGGTCCTGTAATTAAAGTGACCTGCGCTCCTAAACTGGCAGCTTCCTTTGCTAGCTCAAAACCCATTTTTCCACTGGAATGGTTTCCTATAAAACGTACAGGATCTATAGCTTCATACGTAGGGCCTGCCGTGATCATTATTTTTTTATGCTGAAGTGGCAACTGATCTAATAAATGCTTCTCAAGAAAAGTCACAATATTCTCAGGTTCTGCCATTCGTCCTTCTCCAACGAGTCCGCTTGCAAGTTCACCAGATTCTGCCGGGATCATAATATTTCCGTAAGATTGAAGTTTTTCAAGGCTCCCTTTTGTAGCTGGATGCAAATACATATCCAGATCCATTGCTGGCGCAAAGTAAACCGGACATTTAGCTGAAAGATAGGTGGCGAGCAAAATAGTATCGCTGCTCCCAGTAGCCATTTTAGATAACGTATTGGCTGTAGCGGGGGCTATAAGCATAAAATCGGCCCAAAGGCCGAGTTCTACGTGATTGTTCCATGTGGCATTCTCATCTTCTTCTTTTGTAAAAGTTGAGACTACC
The DNA here is from genome assembly GCA_038233835.1 of Flavobacteriales bacterium. GTDB lineage: Bacteria > Bacteroidota > Bacteroidia > Flavobacteriales > Flavobacteriaceae > Gillisia. The sequence goes on from JBBSVD010000031.1 coordinate 834, forward strand.
TCATTTTTAGAAAGTGTGGAAAGCGTAAGTGGTGTAATAAATTCTTTAGCAGAAGGAGTCATAATCACTTTTACCTGGGCTCCTTCTTTAATGAACAATCTTACCAGAGAGGCTGTTTTATAGGCAGCAATACCGGCAGTTATTCCCAACAGTATTTTCTTGCCTTCTAGCACTCCCATCTTATCTTATGCTTCAGAAGATTCTGTTGTATCTCTGTAATATATTTTATCATCTAACCATTCCTGAACCGCTAAAGAATGTGGCTTAGGCAATTTTTCGTAGAATTTAGATACTTCAATTTGCTCCTTATTTTCAAATACCTCATCCAAGCTATCATTGTAAGTTGCAAATTCATCCAATTTCTCCAAAAGCTCTTTTTTAATTTCAGAGTTAATTTGAGTTGCTCTCTTTGCGATCACAGAGATAGCTTCATAAATGTTATTTGTTGGAGCGTCTACCAAATTCTTGTCAATTGTGGTAGTATTAACTGGCGCATTAATCTTTTTTAAATCCATCTTCTGTTGTATTAAAAATTTTGTAATCTTGAATCTATATCCTGAAATTGCGTTTGAGACTGGTTGTAATAAACACTTCCTTCTGGGTAATATTTGTTGTAGTTATTATAATATCCTTTAGCAGTATTTAAACGATCTTTCTGCAAATCCTCGTAACTATTAATTGCAAGAAGATAGGAAGATTCCAATCTGTAAAAAAATGCAGCTTCTCTAAATGGAGAACCAGGATATTCTAAAATAAAATTATTGAATGCCACGATAGCCGATTTATAATTCTCGGTGTGGTGATATTGTTTTGCTATCTCATAGGATTTCTTCTCCAACTTCACTCGAAGTTCTTTTCCATATTCGTTAGCTTGATCTACAAATTCTCCATTTGGATATTTGTCTATATATTTTTGAAGTTCATCTATTGCCTTAAAAGTGTCTGCTTGATCAAGATCAAATCTCGGAGAAAGCATGTAATAACTTCTTGCGCTTTTAAATGTTGCTTCCTCCACTTTATCACTATTTGGATAGGAGGCTACAAAACGTTCAAATTGATACGCAGCAGTTTGATTATCCTTTAATTGGTAATAAGTATCTGCATACAAAAAGGTTAATTTCTCACCCTGAGGTTTTCCTCTATATTCTGGAACTATTTGTTCGAAAACTCGAAGTGCTTTTCTGAATTTTGACTTACTATTCTCCACAATCGCTTGATTGTAAAGATCCTCTGCAAATGTATATTTTTTACCGGTATCTTTGCTTTTCAACACTTTTTGGTATTCGCTGCAAGACACAAGCATTAAAAACGCTCCCAATAATAATAACCCTTTTTTCATACTTTGTAAAAACATCTGGCAAAAGTACTCTTTTCTATGATATTAAAAAAACTTTCAAGTATCGCAAATACTTAGGTTTGCCATTAATTAAAATTGCGTTACGAAAGCCTGAATCTCATCCTTCAATTTATCTGAAGCCTTGACCAATGGTAACCTCACCACAGGTTTGCACATATTCTTTGCTTCTAATAACGATTTAATTCCCACAGGATTGCCTTCAGCAAAAATCATATCTATAGAAGGAGCTATTTTGTAATGTAATTTATAAGCTTCCTTAACCTTTCCATCAAGCCCTAATCGAACCATATCTGAAAACGCTTTAGGCAAGCCTTGTCCAATTACCGAAATAACTCCCTGCCCACCTGCAAATACCATTGGCAAGGTGATCATATCATCTCCAGAGATCACCAAAAAGTCCTTTGGAACCAACGAGATCAATTTCATTGCTTGTACAATATCTCCGGCAGCTTCTTTAATTCCAATGATATTAGAAAAATCTGAAGCTAAACGCTTTACCGTTTCAGGCAAAATATTAGAGGCAGTTCTTCCCGGAACGTTGTATAGTATAATTGGTTTTGGGGATGCTGCAGCCAATGCCTTATAATGCTGATAAATTCCTTCTTGAGAAGGCTTGTTATAATAGGGCGAAACCGAAAGTACTGCGTCGTAAGCATCTAAATTGGTGCTTTTTAGCTCCTCAATTAAAGCTGCTGTGTTGTTCCCACCCACTCCAAGAACTAATGGTAATTTCCCGTTATTAGCTTTTATGATGGTTTCTTTTACTAATTCCTTTTCTTTTGAACTTAGCGTTGCACTTTCCCCTGTTGTTCCTAAAACCACAATATATTCTATGCCATTATCTACTTGATCTTGAACCAAATTAGAAAGTCCTTCAACATCTACTGTAAAATCTTCTTTGAAAGGAGTTATGATTGCTACTCCGGTACCTATAAATTTGTTCATTTTATATTTTTTTAAGCTGATTCACTATTTTTATTAATTTCGAAACAAAGAGCACAAGATTTTAAAAGCTTCAATTATAACATCAAAATTCTTATTTTTTGTATACCTGCCTTACTCCTTCATTACATTTTTCAGCATGAAAGTCTGCATCCACTTTGTTTTCTTATGCAAAAGTAATAAGTAAATCTTTGGATTCCTTTGCAAATTTCATCAATTCAGAATTCTTGAATTTACAATGAAACATAAATTTAAGCATAGTACAAAAAACTCCTTCAAATATTAGGCAATCTTACTTTACTTCGTTGAATAGCATTAAATAAAAATTAGCTGCATAAATTATTTAGATCGCTTTAAAGGTGAGTAAAACTTTAAGATGATCAAAATGTGCTACATCTATAATTATTCCAATCTTTCCAATTGAGTTTTGATATGCTATATTCCAATAAACTTTCATGAGATGCTTTAATCTATTCCAAATAATAGCTGTATTAAGCAGAATCAAATTCATCTATATATAGCCGAGATAAGAAGTGAAGATTTTCACTAAGTGGAACTATTAAACAAAATTGATGAGTTGCAATTTTTTCTCTTTCGTAATGAAGAAGAGCACCACAAATATAGCACTCCCAATTCTAATGATACTTTCTGCCACCTCAACGCTAATATCTTTAAAATAGAAGACGCCCATATCTCTAAAAATATCTGCAAAGACAATACTTAAAACTAGGGAGATAAAAAACATAGATTTCTTAGAATAAGAGTTTAGGTAATAAAGAAAGGCAATGACCCCAAGTATTGCAAGATTTATATAATAAAAACCGACCACCAGAAAAGTTATTGAATTCGAAAAATAAGGCTCTAACTCAAATACATGGATCAGCAATAAATAGGTATTTAATCCAATAATAGCGAAAAAATAAATCAACATTACAGGACTTCCGATTTTGATCTTAAAAAATTTGACCGCCTCTATCATAAGTGCCAAATAACCAACCGCTTGAGTTATTAACGAGAGTTCTTCGCAGTACCATAATTCACTATAAGATCTTAAAAAATAGGAGGTGATGGTAAGGGTGAAAAATAAAAAGAAATTTAAAGAGCAGGATTTAGCCTTTTCTGAAAACAGCATAAAAGCTGCAATAAAAAAACCTATGTGGCTTGCAATACTTAACCAAAAGATATTAAAATATAGCGCATAGATATTCAGAAAAAATAAACTTATAAAAATAATAGTGCAGAGAAATCTCAGTTTCATATTAGGGTATCAAGGAGCTAAATATAAAAAAATATGTTTAAGATTATGAGTCCATTTACTATTATTTTTAACAAATAATTAAGAACTGTAGAAACAGGCATGAGCCTTGCAATAATAATATCAAATTGTAATCTACTTATATTTGCAATCTCAATTTTAAATTTCAGCTAAATGGCCTATCGGTTTTTATATATTTTGCTTCTCATACTTTCATTTTCAGCATGTAAAAACACCCTTCATACTACTTCGATCAAAGGCGATATAATCCCGATGGACAAAACCATTGCTGCTGATCCCGAGATTGAAGCATACATCAAACCTTATGCGCTACATTTAAACCAAACGCTGGATAGTGTAATAGTCTATAATCCCAATAATCTTAGTAAAAAAGACGGAAAGTTAAATACCGCGCTGGGTAATTTAATGGCAGATCTGGTAATGGAACAGGCCATTCCTATCTTTAAATCCAGAACTGGAAATATCATAGATATCGTTTTGCTAAACCAAGGAGGGATTAGGTCTGGCATAGCAAAAGGCGCGGTTACCAGCAGAACGGGTTTCGAATTAATGCCTTTTGAAAATGAAATTGTAGTAGTTGAACTCTCAGGGAAGAAGATACAGGAATTGCTCACTTATTTAGAAATAGCTAAAACTGCTCACCCAATTAGCGGCATGCAGTTAACGTTAGATTCTAATTATAAACTCAAAAATGCACTCATTGACGGGAAAGAATTAGATCTTGGCAGATCCTATTTTGTTGCAACCTCAGATTATTTACAACAAGGTGGAGACAACATGAACTTTTTTAAAGACCCCTTGCACATTTACAATATAGACTACAAACTTAGAAATGCGATTATAGATCATTTTATAAAAGTTGATACTTTAAGAACTTCGATAGATAATAGATTTATTCAAATTCCCTAAGCCATGAAAAGAAGAAATTTTATTCAGCAAACTGCCGCAACTGGAGCTTTTATTGGCTTAGGTGGATTAAATATGTCTTTTTCTAATAACTCTAAAAAGCATATAACCATTTTGCACACTAATGATGTTCACAGTCATATAGAACCATTTGGCACAAACGATCCAAGAAATCCTAATATGGGTGGTGTTGCCAGAAGAGCAATGCTTATTCAGCAAATTAGAAACGAAAACCAAAATACGCTCTTATTAGATGCGGGGGATATTTTTCAAGGCACTCCATATTTCAACTTTTATGGGGGAGAATTGGAATTTAAGCTGATGAGTAAATTAAAATATGATGCAGCAACCATTGGAAATCATGATTTCGATAATGGCTTAAGCGCATTATTAGCGCAAATGCCTCATGCAGAATTCGATTTTATCACAGCCAATTACGATTTTAAAAACACCATTCTAGAGGGGCATACTTCTCCCTATAAGATCTATATTAAAGATGGAGTGAGGATCGGAATTTTTGGCCTGGGCGTGGAATTGGAAGGCTTGGTGACCAAGAAACTCTATAAAGGAACAGAATATCTAGATCCGGTTGAAACCGCGACAGATATGACAAGGATTCTTAAACAAGAACAAAAATGTGATATTGTGATCTGTCTTTCTCATCTTGGTTATGAGTATAAAACAGAAAATAAAATATCTGATGTCCTTCTTGCCACAAAAACAAAGGATATCGATCTGATAATTGGTGGGCACACTCACACATTTCTGGACAAACCTACTATTCTTAAGAATCTAGATGACAAACAAGTATTAGTGAATCAAGTAGGCTGCTACGGTATTAATTTAGGACGAATAGATTTCTATTTGGACACAGATAAAAATCTAGATGGAAATGGCGTTAGCATAAGCGTTTAATTCAGCATTTCTAAAAAAGCATCTTCACTAAGTATTATAGTGCCAAGTTTTTCTGCTTTTGCTAGTTTACTAGGTCCCATATTTTCTCCGGCTACCAGGTAATTGGTTTTAGCTGAAATGGAACTGGAAACTTTACCTCCATTATCTTCTATCATCTTTTTAAGATCGGTTCTGGAAACTTTTGAAAATACTCCAGAGATCACAAAGGTATTTCCCTGAAGAATATCGGTTTGATTTGCCAATTTATCCGCAGAGATCTCAAGCTGAAGTCCATATTCTTGAAGTCGCGCTATAGTGTTTTGATTTTCTTCCAAAGAAAAGAATTGTATCACACTTTGGGCAATGCGCTCTCCAATCTCATCTACATTTATAAGATCCTCTGTATTAGCCATCATTAAATTCTGTATACTCTTGTAATGTTTCGCTAATTTTTTAGCAACAGTTTCTCCTACATATCTTATTCCCAAAGCAAATAACACTCGCTCGAATGTTATCTCTTTAGACTTTTTTACACCTGCAATTAAATTGTCTGCAGATTTTTCTGCCATGCGCTCTAAAGGCAAAACATCTTCCTTTTTTAAAGTATATAGATCAGCATAATTATGTATCAATCCTACATTCACCAATAAAGCTACCGTTTCTCCACCTAAACCTTCAATATCCATTGCCTTTCGGGAAATAAAATGCTGAATCCTCCCGATGATCTGTGGTAAACATCCATTATAATTTGGGCAATAATGTTGTGCCTCGCCTTCAGCTCTAACAAGTTCAGTATTGCATTCAGGGCAATGAGTGATATATTGAGTTTTTTCAGAATTAGGATCTCTTTTAACAAAATCTACTCTAACGATCTTTGGAATTATCTCTCCACCTTTTTCAACAAAAACAGTATCTCCTACTCTAATATCTAGTTTCTCGATTTGATCTGCATTATGTAAAGAGGCTCTCTTTACAATTGTTCCCGCCAATTGTACTGGATCAAGATTAGCTACCGGGGTTATTGCTCCAGTTCGGCCTATTTGATAAGTTATTTTTTTAAGTATAGAGGTTTCTTGTTCGGTCTTAAATTTATAGGCAATGGCCCATCTTGGAAATTTTGCAGTACTTCCCAATTCTTCCTGCATATGAATATTATTCACCTTTACCACAACGCCATCAGTCTCATATGGCAAATCGTGCCTGTGAATATCCCAATATTTTATGTAATCCAGTGCTTCTTCAATATTTTTAACCAATTTGGCTTCTTTGGGAACTTTAAATCCCCAATTTCTCGCTTTTTCCAAACCTTCGAATTGAGAATCAATTGGAATACCCCTTCCTGTTAACCCATAAAGCAAACATTCTAACGGACGTTTAGCCATTTCTGAACTATCCTGCAACTTAAGGCTACCAGAAGCTGTGTTCCTAGGATTAGAATAGGGCTCTTCTCCAATTTCAACTCGTTCTGCATTCATTTTAGCAAAACCTTCAAAGGGAAGAACTATCTCGCCTCGAATAGCAAATTTCTCCGGGAAATCTCCCTTTAAATTTAAAGGAACCGTTCTAATAGTTCTAATATTGTTGGTCACATCATCTCCTTGAACACCATCCCCACGAGTAACTGCTCGATGCAACTTACCATTTTCATAAGTTAGACTAATAGATGCACCATCATATTTTAATTCACAAACATATTCTATATCACCGTCAACAGACTTCTTCAATCTTGCTTCCCACTCTTCCAATTCCTCTTTGGAATAAGAATTAGATAAAGATTGCATCGGAAAATCATGCCTTACAGTTTCAAAATTTTTAGTCACGGCACCACCAACACGCTGAGATGGAGAGCTTGGATCGTAAAATTCAGGATTTGCGGCTTCTAGTTTTTGTAATTCCTCTAGCATCATATCAAAATCATAGTCACTCACAATAGGAGAATCCAGTACATAATAATTATAATTATGCTGCTCCAAATCATGTCTTAGTTGTTCGATCTTTGCTTGTATGCTCATTTAAAATCTGTTGAACCAATTATTATTTATTGTTATTGAACATGCTTAATTCATTTTTCTTGTATTGAAGCAAATACTCCTTATTATTCTGAATTATTTGAATTTTGAAATCTGAATTATATGCGATATCTCCAGTTGGAAACCATGTTTTATTAATACTGTTAATGGTTATAAATAATCCCCAATCATCACCAATTGCACAGAATTTATCAAAATTCCCGTCGTAAACTTCCAGACCACAATGTTCTTTTAGAAAATTGAATTTTTCTTCAATATTAGCTGTCGCTAATCCAATCTCACTTATTCCCAAAATGCTTTTTTCTGAAAAGTCTTCAGTTAAAACTCCATTAAATTTTCTGCGAGAAATAAATTCCATGATATTGAGATCGGCATCATAAAAGTATATAGATTTTGCTTTCCAAGCGGGAAAATCTATGATCTCTTTATCTTCAAACGGCAAAACTGAAAGTCGTTGTTGTAACCAATACAATGCTTGATTTTCGCTTTTATCTGGTATATGGAAAGCAATATGATATGGGGTGAAATCTGCATTTTCTTGAAAAGAAAGCTGAGAATAACCAAGATGTAGTTTAAACGAAGTTTCAGTAGCATTGAAAACCTCGAGCCCAAGAACATCCTTATAAAACTGCTGCTGTTTTGCGGCATCCTTACATCTTATTTCAAGTTCACTGATCTGCATTTTGTTTAATTACTATGTCTGATTCTTATTCATCCATTTAGGCACCTCAATTGGTTCAAAATTTTTCATTTTATCGATAAGTTCTTCAATTGTAGTTGCTACAATAACGAGCCTCATATTTGAACTTCGCAACAATCCTTTCTTTACCATTTTATCCATCATATTTAAAAGATCGTCATAGAAATTATTGATATTTAAAATCCCAATTGGATGTTTATGCAAGCCTAATTGTCCCCAAGTAAGAATTTCGAACAATTCCTCTAAAGTTCCAAAACCTCCAGGCAAGGCTATAAATCCTTCACTTAGATCATGCATTTTCAACTTGCGCTCATGCATGTTTTGGGTTGTAATAAGCTCTGTTATTCCAGTGTGTACCACTTCTTTTGTCTTCAAGAAATCTGGAATCACACCAGTTACCTTCCCGTTATTATCTAAAGCACCTCTAGCAACCTGACCCATTAATCCTAATTTGCTTCCGCCATAGATCAATTCAATATCATTCTTTGCTAAAAAAGCTCCAGTAGAATAAGCCTCCTTAAAGATCTTTTCATCTTCGCCATTGCTACTTGCACAAAAAACGGCAATACTTCTTAATGTATTCAAAATTAGGGGTGTTTATTAATTCTTTACTCCTTTTATCATTCTAAAATTACCGAAAATATCCTTTCTTAAAGTAGTCTCAAATCCTGCTTTTTTCATAAGATCTTCGGTCTCTTCAGACAGATATTGGTTGATCTCAAAATATAAGCAACCTCCAATCGCTAAGTTGTTATTTGCTAATTTAGTTATCTTTTTATAAAAAATTAGAGGATCCTCATTGCTTACATATAGCGCAAGATCGGGTTCATTTTCCAATACATTTCTATGCATTTCTGCCTTTTCCAATTCCCGAACGTAGGGCGGATTTGAAACAATGATATTGAAAGTTCCCGGCAAAGTTTCTGTTTTTAGAATGTCTGTTTTACTGAAATCAACAAATACTTCATTAAGATCTGCATTTTTTGAAGCTATCTGCAATGCTTCCGCAGAAACATCAATTGCGCTAAGCTTGGCGTTGAGTAAATTCTTGGCCAGGCTAATCGCAATACATCCACTTCCTGTTCCTATGTCTAAAATATTGAGTTCCGCATTTTCTCTGCTTTTCTGTAGATCCTCAAGAACCCACGAAACCAATTCCTCTGTTTCTGGTCTTGGAATCAAGGTATTTGGATCTACTTTAAATTTTAATCCGAAGAATTCCGTTTCGCCTAAAATATACTGCAATGGTTCATGCTCCTTTAGCTTTATCATGGCGAAATTCAAATTCTTAAATTCATCTGAAGTTAATTCCCTCTCTGGCTTGAGAGCAAATTCTAAGCGGGACAATCCTAAGTAATTTTCAATTAAAATATTAAAAAAAGAAGTGATCTCCGTTTCTGGAAATTCTTCTTTTAAAAAGACTTGAAATTGTTTTTTGAACTTTAAAAGCAGCAATGGAAAAATTCAATTTTATAGATTAACTAACCAATAAATCTTAAGAAATTTTTACTCCAAATCTTTGATCATCCACACAGTGCAATTATAGTGTCCCGTATCTCCCATTGATTTATCCAACGACCTGAATCCGGAACGGGAATACAAACGGCGTGCATCTTCCATATATGGCATGGTTTCTAGATAACACTGATCATATCCTACAGATTTTGCGTAATGCAAACACGTATTCATCATCGCAGCACCTATTCCCCTACCCCGAGCAACTGGCAAAAAATACATTTTTTGTAATTCACATATTTCTTCAGGACCATTGGCTAAAGGCGCAATCCCTGCACTTCCAATAATATTCCCCTCTTCCTCAACAATAAAATATTTCATTTTATCATGGTCGTAATAGGCAAACATATCGTCCAGCGATTTGTCCTCATAGGCGGTACCTATTTTTGGAACACCCATTTCTACTAATACTTCTCTTATTACCTTTGCAACACTTTGGTTGTCTTTAGGTTGAATCTCACGAATTTTAAAACTACACATTCTTCTAATTAATCCTATTTTTGTGCTGTGAAGATACACGAAAAATATATAAATAGATGCATCCAATTAGCTGAAAATGGCTTGGGAAAAACCTATCCAAATCCTCTTGTTGGAAGTGTAATAGTATATAAGGATAAGATCATTGGGGAAGGTTGGCATAGAAAAGCTGGAGAAGCTCACGCAGAGGTTCATGCCATAAATTCTGTGATGGATAAATCTCTACTCAAAAAAGCGACTATTTATGTGAGTTTAGAACCTTGTAGCCACTACGGAAAAACTCCTCCCTGTAGCGATCTAATAATTGCAAGCGGAATTAAAAAGGTGGTTATTGGAAGCATCGACCCATTCAAGGAAGTTTCCGGAAAAGGAATTAAAAAATTGATGGATGCTGGCTGCCAGGTGATCGTGGGGATCCTGGATGAGAAATGTGCCGAATTAAATAAACGGTTTTTCACATTTCATAAAAAGAAGAGACCCTACATCATTTTGAAATGGGCACAGTCTGTCGACGGATTTTTAGCTCCATTAGATTCTGGATCTACTTCAGAACGAAAACCTATTTGGATAACCAATAATTATTCTAACCAATTGGTACATAAATGGCGAAGCGAGGAAGCTTCCATTTTGGTTGGAACAAATACAGCTATTAAGGATAACCCTAGCCTAAACACGAGACTTTGGGATGGATCGGATCCTTTTAGAGTGCTTATCGACCAGCATTTAAAGCTAACATCAGATTCTAATTTACTTGATGGATTAATTAAAACGATTGTTCTTTGTGGAAAGCATGCTAAAATACCTGAATACATTTCAGAAGATATAAATTTTGAAATTTTAGATTTCGAAAAGGAGATTCCTTCTCAGGTTTGTGAAACACTTTATAAGCACAATCTGCAATCTGTAATTATTGAAGGCGGCTCTATTACACTACAATCTTTTATTGATGAAAATCTTTGGGATGAGGCTCGTATTTTTAACGGCGAAGCACTTTTTAAGAAAGGAATTATCTCTCCGAAATTTAGTGGCACTCTAAAATCAAAACAAAAAAATACCGGAGACCTTTTAAGAATTTATACAAATGATTAAAACCCTTATTTTCGATTTTGGAGATGTTTTTATCAATCTAGATAAACCCGCAACATTGAGAGAACTCCAAAAACTTAAAATCACTCACTTTTCTGAAATTCATTTAGAGCATAATAAAGCCTATGAAATGGGTTTAATTTCTTCTGAAGATTTCTTATCAGGATACATAGATAATTTCTCCCACTTAGATATTAATCTAATAAAGAATGCATGGAATTCCATTTTAGTGGATTTCCCATTGTATAGATATCAGTTCATTAAAAAGCTTTCAGAAGAAAAAAATTTCAAACTCATTTTATTAAGCAACACAAATGAGATCCACATAGATTGGGTTAAACAAAATATTCCTTTTTTTGAAGATTTCAAAAATTGTTTTGATTCCTTCTATTTGTCTCACGAGATAAATCTCAGAAAACCTAATGCCGATATTTTTGAATATGTTTTGACAAAGGAAGATCTTATCGCAGAGGAATGCCTTTTTATAGATGATACGTTAGAAAACACTGATACCGCTTCAGAATTAGGTTTTAACACCTGGCATTTAGAACCAACACAGGAAGATGTTATAGATCTATTCACCACCAAAAAAGACCTATTTTGATCTATCTTCTGCTAAGCATACTTTCTTCCAGTGTAATTTTTGTGATTTTCAAATTGTTCAAAAGATTTGAGATAAATACACTACAAGCTATAATCGTAAATTATTTTATAGCGTGTATGGTGGGTTATTTTGGATATCTCGAGCCTAAAGATATTAGCCAGATCCCAGAAAAACCATGGTTTGTTGGAACCCTAATATTAGGAGCGCTATTCATCCTAGTTTTCAATCTTGCTGCCATAACCACTCAACGCAGTGGTTTGTCTGTGGTATCTGTCGCCACTAAAATGTCGGTTGCCATTCCAGTTCTTTTCGGTATATTTTATTATAATGAAAGTGCTGGAGTCTTAAAAATAGTAGGAGTTTCACTTGCTTTAATTGCTGTTTATTTAAGTTCAATAAAAGCAAAAACAGGTATAGCAATAAAAAAAAAGAATCTAATTTTTCCCATTCTCGTATTTCTGGGAAGCGGAATTATTGATACTACCATAAAGTTTCTAGAATCTGGATATGTAAATGGTACAGATGTAGCCTTATTCTCCTCTACAATATTTTCTGTAGCAGGAATAATAGGAGTTTTGATCCTTTGCTACCAAGCCATTCAAGGGAAATTACAATTCACTTGGAAAAATATTATTGGAGGAATTGCATTAGGTATTCCAAACTACTTCTCTATATACTTTTTAGTACTTGCACTTAGAAATGAGAATTTTGATAGTTCTACCGTTTTTACGATAAATAATGTGGCAATAGTTTTAGTTTCTACCTTTTTAGGAATCGCTCTTTTTAAGGAAAAGCTAATTCCGAAGAATTGGATTGGAATAATCTTGGCTCTGATAAGCATTCTTTTAGTAGCTAATAGTTAAAAAAAAATTGAAAGACACTTATAAAAGTATAATCGAAGCTTCAGAAGAAGTGATCTTTAAGGACCGGAATTCTAAATTCTATGGCTATGCTTTTCCCATAAAATCTGAAGACGAGGTAAAAAATATTATTGAAGATCTTAAAAAAAAACATCATCAGGGAAGGCATTGGTGTTACGCCTGGCAACTAGGTAAGGAAGAACATCAATTTAGAGTCAATGACGATGGAGAACCGTCAAATTCTGCAGGAATGCCTATTTATGGACAAATACAATCTTTTGATGTCACTAACATCCTAGTTGTGGTTGTTAGATATTTTGGAGGAGTAAAACTTGGGGTTGGCGGACTTATAAACGCCTATAAAACTGCAGCACAAATGGCATTGGAAAACAGTTCAATATTAAAACGAACAATTGATGACGTATATCTACTAAAGTTTGATTATCCTGAAATGAATGTAGTTATGCGCATAATTAAGGAACATAATCTAAATGTTATAAATCAAAAATTAGAGTTGGATTGCCAGATATTTTTTTCAGTGAGAAAAAAAGATTCTCAAAATATATTAGAAAAATTTGAATCTACCTACATGGTGATAATCAAAAAGTTAAAAATTTAAACTGTTAATTTTTTAAGAATATAGTCCGGACACCTAATTGGTCTTCTAGTCTCGGTATTCATGAATACCAAAACAGTACTTGCTTTTGTAAGTAACTGATTATCTTGATTATATACTTTATACTTAAATTCTATTTTAATAGTAGGGATCTTAATCAGGGTAGTTTCAATTCTTAACTCATCATCGAAGAATGCCGACTTAATAAACTTACAGTGAAGTTCATAAACTGGCAACATTATCCCTTCTTGTTCCATAGATTTATACGAAATCCCAAAGGTACGAAGCCAGTCCAGACGGGCAATTTCGAAATATTCGGCATAATTCCCATGGTGTACCACACCCATTTGATCTGTTTCGGCATATCTAACTTTAACAAAAGTATTATGACTTTTCATTGAATTTTTTCGGGATAAGTTCATGAGGTTTTGTACATTCATTGCTCGGAATAAGTATGCATAAATTATTCTTAAAATTCAAGGGTAAATGTATTTTTTTATTAGATATTTTGTTCACATATTTGTTCTAGAGATATTTAAAGCTAAATCATAGCTATCTTAATTTTAAAAATCTACTAACCAACATATAACCAATTAATAAGCATGTCAAAAACTGCGCAATCAGTTTGGAATAGCTGTCTAGCTTTTATCAAAGATAACATTACCCCCCAAGCTTATAAAACTTGGTTTGAACCTATACAAGCAGTAAAACTTACGGATTGCGCGTTGAGCATCCAGGTACCCTCAAAATTCTTTTACGAGTGGCTTGAAGAACACTACGTAAAATTGCTGAAAGTTTCACTAACAAAAGAATTAGGGGATAAAGCTAAGTTAGTATATGTTATTAAAATGGAAAACACCTACGGGAATAAACTTCCATTTACAGAGAAGATACCCAGCACACAGAGAAGCCATATGGTTTCTCAGGAAGTAGACGTGCCAATAAAAAATAAGAATCCAGAGTTGAGGAATCCCTTTATCATACCAGGGATTAGAAACGTAAAAATAGAATCTCAACTTAATCCAAATTATAATTTCGAGAACTTTTTAGAAGGAGATTCCAATAGATTAGCTCGTTCTGCAGGTTTAGCGGTTTCTAACAAACCTGGAGGAACCTCTTTCAATCCATTGCTTATATTTGGTGCTGTTGGATTAGGAAAAACTCACCTATCTCATGCAATTGGGGTAGACATCAAGGACAAATATCCTGAAAAAACCGTTCTTTATATTTCTGCTGAAAAATTTACGCAGCAATACATAGAATCTGTAAAGAAGAATAATCGAAACGATTTTATTCATTTCTACCAGATCATAGATGTTCTTATTGTAGATGATATTCAATTATTATCTGGTAAGGCGGGAACTCAAGATGTATTCTTCCATATTTTTAACCATTTACATCAAAATGGAAAACAGGTAATCTTAACAAGTGATAAGGCTCCTGTGGACATGCAAGATATTGAACAACGTTTATTATCTCGTTTTAAATGGGGACTTTCTGCAGAATTGCAACACCCAGATTTTGAGACCAGAGTTTCTATTATAAAGAATAAATTATATCGCGATGGTGTTGAAATGCCAGAGGATATCATCGAGTTTTTAGCAAATAACATTAAAACGAATATCCGGGAACTAGAAGGTGCCATTATATCTTTAATCGCTCACTCCTCTTTCAACAAGAAAGATATCACCTTAGAATTGGCTACAAAAATTGTAGATAACTACGTTAAAAATACTAAACGTGAAGTTTCTATAGATTATATCCAGAAAATTGTAAGTGATTATTTCCAAATGGATGTAGAAACACTTCAGTCTAAGACCAGAAAAAGACATATCGTTCAAGCCAGACAACTAGCCATGTTCTTTGCAAAGAAATTTACCAAAGCATCTCTAGCTAGCATTGGAAGTCAGATTGGAAAAAGAGATCACGCAACCGTTTTACATGCTTGCAAAACTGTAGATAATTTAGCTGCTACAGATAAGCAGTTCAAGAAATTTGTAGAAGATCTTAATAAAAAACTCACCTTGTAAACTGCTTTTTTATGAAAACCAACGTTCTGATGGTGTGTCTCGGAAATATCTGTAGATCTCCACTTGCCGAAGGAATTCTAAAATCTAAAACTAACCAAGAAAAGGTCTACGTAGATTCTGCTGGAACTGGAGATTACCATGTTGGTGATTCGCCAGATCCAAGATCCATTAAAATCGCGAAAAATAAAGGATTAGATATCACCTCCCAGCGAGGAAGACAATTTCAAGTATCAGATTTCGATAATTTCGATTACATCTATGCAATGGATACCTTTAATTATGCCGATATCCTGGAATTAGCAAGAAATGAACAAGATAAAAAAAAGGTTTTTCTTATTTTAGACGAGATCTTTCCTGGTGAAAATGTGGATGTTCCAGATCCTTATCAGGGAGGCGAGCAAGGATTTATTAACGTTTACAGCATGCTTGAAGAGGCTTGCAGTATAATTGCCAAAAAACTAAAAGAAGAATAGCTCAAAATTTTTCTGAATTCAGCATAAAAATATCCAGATGGCAAAGTCAGATTTTCAGTATACAGGTAAATTATATTTGATTCCGACAACTCTTGGTGCCTCTAAAATTGAAAATGTTTTACCAAGTTCTTTAAAAGGAATTATTGAAAAAATTGATCATTACATCGTTGAAAACGAAAAAACTGCCAGAAAATCGATAAAAGAGGTATTACCAGAAAAACCTCAACCTTCCTTAATATTAAACACATTGAATAAGTTTACAGATCCCGCTGCCCTGAGCAATTTCCTGGATCCGTGCAAAGATGGAATAGATGTGGGGCTATTAAGCGAGGCTGGCTGTCCGGGTATTGCAGATCCTGGTGCAGAGATCGTAGCCTTAGCGCATGATATGAGAATACAAGTAGTTCCTTTAGTGGGACCTTCTTCAATTTTGTTAGCGATGATGGGAAGTGGAATGAATGGGCAAAGCTTCACTTTTCATGGATATCTACCTATAGATAAGAAGGATCGTAAACAAGAGTTGAAAATGTTGGAGCGCATATCTTCAGAAAGAAATCAGGCACAACTCTTTATTGAAACCCCCTATAGAAACAACAACTTACTGGAAGATCTAATTCAAATCTTAAATCCAGCAACCAAATTATGTGTTGCTTGTGACTTAACCTTGGATACCGAATATATTATTACCAAATCTGTTTTGGATTGGTCTAAAACAAAAGTAGACCTTCATAAAAGGCCTACTATGTTTATTCTTCAAAAAGACAGTTAAGAAAGCTCAAGATTTGCTTTTGCTTTTCTCTCAGGTTTCACAAAAGAAGTATCATAACCACTAAATTTTTTCATATAGTAGCCAAGGGTAGTTCCAAAAGCATCATTAAATGCAGTGGCTCCCCAGCTTCTTAGATATTTCTTTACGCTACCTGGACCTGCAAGATGTGCCGCTGCTAAAATTCCAGATTCTGTAATTACAATACCATTGATGTTCTTACCAACAAATCTTTTAATATCTCGTCTAAGTATCCATTTATTTCTTGAAGCATTGGCATAAAAAGCCGCTTCTTGTAATTCCGGAGACTCCAAAAAGTTTTGTGTATCATAAACACCTATAAGCTTTAAGGTTCCTTTACCAAATTGGTATTTCCCTAAATAGCCGTATTGGTTGACTGTTTTGTAATTACCCCTAGATTCCTTGAAGCCTAAAGCTTCTTTAAAACCAATATAAGATTTTCCTAAAACCGGGGTTGCCTTTATAACAGGCACCTCAACTTCTGGCATCTCATTGGTATTTGGGACAGTATATTCTAATGTTTCGTAGGGTGAGGTGGCATATATCTCTAAATTTGCTGCTTCCTTTGTAGAAAAGCTAAAAAATATAGCACCAGATAAAATAGGTAGAATTGAAAATTTTGCAACTTTCTTTCTCATAATTTTTTGATTCTGAGAAGCATTTGGTGTTAAATCACCCTTCTCAATTTCGCCGGGCGAAGATACAACTTTTTTTATTAATCTGACTTACAGCATGTTAAACAAAACACAAGATTCAAAATTAGTACACAAAAGGCCTAAATCGTTATTATTCAATGTTTTAAAATGAAGATGGAAAATTAAGTTCTAATATTTTTTTCAATCTTTATATTGAAGGTTATAATATGAATGTTAATCTGCTTACTATCAGCACTTTTTAATAAGAATAATTTCCAAAAATTAAAAGGTTTCATTACTTTAGAAGTTGAAAGGATAGCAATAAAGCTGAAACAAAAAGAAGATCCAAAATTGGATCTTCTTTCTTTAAAATTTTTTGAACCTATAAAAGGGATAATATTTACCGATTTATTCCCTGTTTATTGATCCAGCGAACATAGGCTTGTTTATTTCTATTATGTTGTGCAAGATTTTCAGCAAATTTATGGTATCCAAAATTCTCTACATCGGCAACAAAATAATAGTATTTATGATCTTCGTAATTCAGTACGGCGTCTATAGAGGAGATATCGGGCATGGTGATAGGTCCGGGTGGAAGGTTTACGTTCATATACGTATTATAAGGAGATTCCAATTTGAGATCTTTGTATAAAACTCTTTTTATTATAGTATCAAAATTCCCAGTCCGCTCTTTAATAGCATAGATCACCGTTGGATCTGCTTCTAACTTCCAACCCTCTTTATATCTGTTCATATAAACTCCAGCAACTTTTGCCCGTTCATCCACTTTGGCGGTTTCCTTCTGAACTATGGATGCAATAACTGTTACTTCGTTTGGAGTTAGGCCAATTTCTTTTGCTTTATTCAGACGATCTATATTCCAGAACTTTTTATATTCTGAAAGCATTCGTTCCCTAAAACCTTCTGCTGAAGTATTCCAGAAAAATTCATATTTATTAGGAATGTACAGGGTTAGAGCTTCCACCTTATTAAGGTTATTAGAAGTTAAAAAAGCTTCATCTTTCATTACAGCTAACAAAGAAGTGCTGTCAGCTTCAATTTGAACTGCTATTCTTCCCGCTAATTCTTCCAGTCTTTCTTGATTATTAAAAACTACAGAGACAGGTGTATTCTGACTTCTTAATACATTTACCAGATCATTATTATTCATATTCTTTTTAAGAATATATTTCCCGGCTTTCACTTTAGCACTATATCCTTTTTTCTGAGCCACTACATCAAACGAAGAAAGATCCTCAACTAAAGGCCGTAAACTATCTAGAACCATCTGATAGCTTGCCCCTGTAGGAACATACATTGCTTTAGTATTTTCTTCAAATTTAGTGTTTGGAGAGAATATGGAATTGTAAACAGAGTAACTGAATATCCCTAACAGCACAAGACCTATAAGTGCTATGATCCACAGAATTTTTTTAATATACATCGTTAATTAATTGGTATAGAATTTCATCTTTAAACTGGCCATTAACAAGGATCCAATCTTTTTTAACTCCCACTTTTTTATAACTGCTTTTTTCGAATAAGTGAATACTTGGCGAATTCTCTGCGTTTACATTTGCATAGAGCTGGTGTAATCCTAAATGCGTAAAACAATAAGAACTTATTAAATCTAAAGCTTCAGCACCGTAACCTTTACCTCTATTCTCTTTTGCTGTAATGAGAATTCCCAAAGCCGCACGTCTATCCTTTGGTTCAAGATCAAAAACATCAATTAAACCTACCTGTTCATCCTTATTAGTACTTATCATTAAACGCATCTGTTTAACATCAAAAATATCTCGATGAGAATTTTGAAGATATTTTTTAATAATAAATCGTGAATACGGAACTCTTGTGGCGCTAATCTCCCAGAAGTCCTCTGTGTTTTCTACATCATATATAAAATCCAGATCCTCTGGTTCCAAGGCACGCAGATAAATATTGTCGCCTTTTAAACTTAGCATTCTAATTCTCCTTTAAAAACTTTTGCGGTTGGACCCGTAAGCCAAATATTGGTGTACCTACCATCTTGTTCCTCGAAAGACACTTGCAATTTTCCTCCTGGAGTTTCCAAATATATATTTTTAGATTTGGTTTTACCAACAGCATTCACTGCAATTGCAACGGCCGTAACTCCCGTTCCACAAGAATAGGTTTCATCCTCTACGCCCCGCTCATAGGTCCTTACCAAAAAAGTATCTTCTCCCGTTTGTTGTACAAAATTAACATTGGTACCTCCGCTAGATTCATACTTCTCTGAATATCTAATAGTAGAACCTTCTTGTTTTACATTAATATCTCCAACTTGATCTGAAAATAATAGGTGATGAGGAGAACCTGTATCTAAAAATATTTCATCTTCATTTATTCCCTTAGCGGTAACATCCTGCATTTTTTGGCTAACAATTTTATCTGAAATTGTAGCTTCATGCAAACCGTCTACTGCACCAAAAGCTGCCTTTTCGTCAATTAAACCTAATAGTTTAGCAAATGCAACAAGACATCTTCCCCCATTTCCGCACATACTGCTTTGATTGCCATCGGAATTGTAATAAACCATCTTAAAATCTTCTAATGGCTCTTCTGAATTTTCCAATAGAATAAGCCCATCTGCACCAATCCCAAATCTTCTATGACATAGATTATGGACAAGATTGGCATCATTTTTGGAAAATACGTTAGAGCGATTATCTACCATTATAAAATCGTTTCCGGTACCGTGGAATTTATAGAATGGAATGTTCATAGGTGCTGAGTTGGAGGAACAAAGATACAACATTCATCCAAAAACCTCCGTTGTATTTAAATGGTTATAACGCCAATTATTTTTTAGATTATTGAGCTAAGGAAATTAATTTTAAATCAAATTTTTAACTTCATATGAAACAATTTATAAAACTGTTAAGTGTATCTGTACTTGGAGGAGTGCTAACTTTAGGCTCCTACAAACTGATCTTGGAAGAGGACTTTAATAATCCTGAAAATCCCAATACAGAACAATCAAGTTCATCTTTTTTACCGGTATCAAATTCAAACAACATTTATGGCACCAATGCAGACTTCACAGAATCTGCTGAAAAAACCGTTCACTCTGTTGTTCACGTAAAAAATGTGGCAGTTTTTGAAAAGCCTAATAGTATATGGGAGTATTATTCCCGTGGTGGCAACACAGGCAAAGCTTTACAAGGAACTGGATCTGGCGTGATAATTAGCCCCGATGGTTATATAGTTACAAATAACCATGTAATAAAAGGTGCAGGGGAAATTGAAGTAACATTAAATAATAACAAGAACTATATCGCAAAAGTTATTGGTGTAGATTCCAAAGCAGATATTGCACTTATTAAAATAGACGCCTCAGAGTTGGAATATATCCCATTCGGAAACTCTAATGATATAAAATTAGGAGAATGGGTATTGGCTGTAGGGAATCCATTTAATTTAACATCAACGGTTACTGCTGGAATTGTTAGTGCTAAAGCCCGAGACCTAAATGCCTACGATGGTACTCCACAATCATTTATTCAAACAGATGCAGCAATTAATCCTGGAAATAGCGGAGGTGCTCTGGTAAATATCGATGGAAAATTAATAGGGATTAATACAGCTATCACTTCACAAACCGGTAGTTATATTGGCTATGGTTTTGCAGTACCATCTAATAATGTTAGAAAAATTGTTGAAGATATTATGGAATTTGGTAATGTTCAGCAAGGGATCTTAGGAATTAGAGGGATTGATGTAAATGCTGCGATCACTCAGGAATATGATCTTAATATTTCTCAAGGTGTATTTGTTGGAGATGTAGATTCAGGAAGTGGAGCCGCGCTAGCAGGTATAATACAAGGAGATGTAATTAGACAGATAGATAATATTGAAATACGCAAAATGTCTGATCTAACTGGTTACTTGGGATCTAAACGTCCAAAGGATGTGGTGAATGTAAAGATATTTAGAGATGGGAAGAATAAAGAGGTAGCTGTAGAACTTGCTAAATACGAGACTTTCGCCATAGATGCTATTGGACTTGAAGTTACTAATGCAACAAAAAAGGAACTTCAGGAATATAAAGCAACAAATGGTGTAAAAATATCACGTGCATTAAAAGGTGATGAGCAATCTCAGGCATTAGTCGGAATTCTTATTACTAAAATTAATGATGAACGGGTAAATGGAATAGATGATGTTAAAAAAGTATTGAGAAGCAAAAATTCTGCAGAACCAATAAGTGTCACTTTTGTAAATAGAGAAGGGCAAGAACAAACCTATATCTGGAGATAATTAACATTCAAGTCGTAATAACCTACCGTATAATCTGCAGTAGGTTATTTTTTTTTATAAATGTTTTACGAAAACGTTTGAAATCTATACTTTTGCACCGTCTTAACAACACACAATTTAACTCTATAAAAAAATGGGATTTAACGAAGTTTACGAAAAAGAACTTGCTTTTCAAGCAGACCGCAGACGCGCTGCTGTGGAATTCATTAAAATTATTAGCGATCTATGGTATGATAAATCCATAGAATTAGTTCTTTTTAGAAATCAATTAATAAATAGAAATGTAAGTGATATTTTAAACTTACATGAGTATGCTGGAGCATTTGTTGAAAAACCTATCTCCATTTTCGATTCTGTAGAGATCGCTCAAGCTATAAAAGATCTTGATCTACCGCCAGCAAAATTGGATATTGGTAAACTTACCTATGAATATCATTTGGAGGATGTTGATTACAATAATGCAAAAGCCTTTATTTCAAATAAATTGAAAAATGCTAAAGATTATCAAGATATCACTCCTAAAGATGTAGTTCTTTACGGGTTTGGTAGAATTGGAAGATTAGTTGCTAGAGAGCTTATGACTAGAACAGGTGTTGGAAGTCAGTTAAGACTTCGAGCTATTGTTACAAGAGGAAAAGTAGACGCTACTATCTTAGAAAAGCGAGCATCTCTTTTAAGGAATGATTCTGTACATGGAAATTTTTCAGGCACTGTTACAGTAGACGAAAAAAATTGTGCATTAATTATAAATGGAACCACAGTTCATATAATTTCAGCAAACAATCCTGAAGAAATAGATTATACCAAATATGGTATTGAGGATGCACTAATCATCGACAATACTGGAGCTTTTAGAGATAAAGAAGA
>JBBSVD010000032.1:0-22975 GCA_038233835.1 Flavobacteriales bacterium
AAGTAAAAGAATATATAGAAAATAAGCAAAGTAGTATACGCAAGCATGAAAACGTTGAGTATTTCAGAGATAAAGGATTAGACATCATTATTGGGACGGCTCAGTTTTCTTCGGTAAACAGTTTAGAAATTAATAATGAGGAATACTCAGCAAAAAACATAGTGATCGCTACCGGTTCCAAGCCAAAACAAATTAAAATTGAAGGTTTAAAACCTGAGATCTCTTTTACTAATGAAAACATTTTTGAAATCGATTTTATTCCGAAGAGTTTTTTGTTCATCGGTGCAGGGCCAGTTAGCATGGAGTTAGGGCAAGCTTTTTCAAGGCTAGGCTCTAAAGTTTTTATAGTAGACAGAGGAGAAAGAATTTTAAAGAAAGAAGACCCCGTTATTTCTGAAGTTTTATTCAAAAAACTGGAAGAAGAGAACATCACTTTTTATTTAAATGCTGTAGTTGAAAAAATCACAAATGATGGTTATGCTGAAATAAAGAATAAACATGGAGAGGTATTTAGACAACCTATAGATGCTATATTTATGGGCATTGGTCGAGAATTGAATTTTGAAAGCCTGCAACTGGATAAAGCCGCAATTAAAACAGTTGACGGAAAAATTGTTTTGAATAATAAGTTACAAACCAGTAATAAAAATGTTTTTGTAAGTGGCGATGCCGCCGATAATTTCAAATTTTCTCATGCGGCAGAAATGCATAATATGTTACTTCTCAATAACTTTCTATCTCCTTTCAAAAAGAAGTTGGAAAAAGATAAATTCCCTTGGGTTACTTTTACCACCCCAGAAGTAGCAACTTTTGGATTGGGAGAAATTCAGCTCAAAAAGAAAAACATTAATTACGAGCGTTTAGAAATGGATTTTTCCGAGAACGATCGTGGCATAACCGATGATTTTGAATATGGAAATTTGCTGCTCTTTATTGAGAAAAAAATATTCTTAACAGGTTCAGCAAAAATTTTAGGGGGAAGTCTAGTGGCTCCTAATGCAGGCGAAATTGCCCAAGAACTAATTCTGGCAAATAGTGCGGGGATAGCTGTAAAAGAGATCATGAATAAGATTTATCCATATCCTACTGCTGCAGCTCTTCACAAGAAAATAATTAGAGAGCGGATGGTGAAAGATCTAAAACCTTGGATGAAGAAAATAGCGAGACTGCTGTATAATAATCAATAGTATGGTATCCATAATTATTCCCTGTTACAATGAGGCTAATTATATAGAGGCTACTCTTAAAACTTGCTTTTTGCAAAAAGGGATATTTGAAATTATTGTGGTGGATGGGGGGAGTACAGATAATACAACCCAAGTTGTGGGAAATTATCCATTGGTGGTACTTATTACATCAATAAAAGGACGTTCCAATCAATTAAATAAGGGTGCAGAAACTTCAAAAGGCAGTATTCTTCTTTTTCTTCACGCCGATACTTTGTTATCTTCGAACGCTATAGTTTCAATTTCTAAATCATTTAAAGACATGGAGGTGGTCGGAGGAAGTTTTTATTTAAAGTTCGATAAACCCCACGTTTTTTAATCTCTCTATAGTATGCTAAGTAAGATAAATCATTCTTTTTTTACTTATGGAGATCATGCCATCTTTATGAGTAAAAAGTCTTTTTCTGAAATTGGAGGCTTCAAAAATCTGAACTTTATGGAAGATGTAGAAATGCAGCAGCGCGCTAGAAAAAAAGGAAAGTTTATAAAATTGCATCTCCGAGTTAAAACTTCTTCAAGAAGATTTGAAAAACATGGATTTTCAAAACAATTTGTTCAGGATATGTTATTTGCAATTTTATTTAAATTAGGACTAGATCCAGAAAAATTGAAGAAATACTATCCGGATCATTCTTGAATTTCATCATAGTACTAATCTAAAATTAATATAAATGATAAAACCTAAGTTATTAATATTTGATATTAATGAGACATTATTGGACATGTCAGCATTAAAATTGTCCATTAATAAGGCGTTAAAAGAAGAAAGAGCTTTTGATATATGGTTTCCAACCTTGCTTCAATATTCATTGGTGGAATCCATCACAGAAAACTATAATGATTTTTCTGAGATTGCTGGGGCAACCTTAAAAATGACTTCTCATAAATTAGACGTCAAACTTTCAGAGCAGGATATAAAAAATACATTAAATCCAATCACTAAATTAAAGGCCTATCCAGAAGTTGCTGGATGTTTGGAGAAGTTGAAGAAATGTGGTTTTATTCTGGTGGCGCTTTCCAATGGAAAACCACAAGTACTAAATGATCAATTGAAATTTGCAAAGATCCACCATCATTTTGATGAGGTTTTGAGCATAGAAGAGGTTAAGAATTATAAACCACATTATTCAACATACCATTATGCCTATTCATCGGTGAATATCTTGCCAGAAGATACTATGCTAATTGCTGCTCATGGTTGGGATATTGCTGGTGCTAAAAGGGCAGGAATTCAGGCTGCATTTATAAGTAGACCTGGAAAATCTTTATATCCTTTAGCTTTAAAACCAGACTTAACAGGATCTTCTTTGGAAGAGATCACTAATTTTTTAATAAATGAATAAATTGCTCTTGGATCAACTTCATTTTTGAAGTTTAGATTTAATCTTAAATATAAGAAGCCAGACCTATTCAATCTGGCTTCTGTTTTTTTAATCCCTCATGGAGGGTTTAATTCCCCGAGGCTCGCCTCGAACTTTTAGAAGAATTTTCCTCCCGAAACATCGGGACATACCTCGTGGGCTTGCCCCGAGGTTCTTGATTTATAACTTTAAAGTTTTAGAACTTGAAGCCAAAAGTGAATACTATTCTATTTCCTTCATCACTCGTATAATATCCTACATTTCCGGTAAAGGCACTAAATCCGTTAATAAATACAGATCCACCATAACTGGTGTGCCAGTCTTTAGAATCTTCGTTTTGCAGCCATACCCTACCATAATCGAATCCTCCAGTGATACCAAAACGCAATGGAATAAAGTTAGTTTGGATTTTTCCAAGACCAATTCTCAAATCTGAACTTTGATAAAAACTGCTTTTACCGTTAAAACGCTGATTTCTGAATGCACGTAAGTCATTATTTCCACCTAATTGCGCTCCGTGGTAAAATTCATATTTATCACTAATAATTACTTCTCCACCAATTTTGGTAGCTAGAACTATAACTCCGCTATTATGAATAGGATAATCAATGGAAAGTGAAGGTTTTAAATACCCTAGTTCATTCCCATGATCATCTATGTTTGTTTTGTATCCAGCGGTAAGATCGAACTGCATCCCTAAAGTTGGATATGCAGGGCTTTTTCTTTTATTCAAATACTGATAAGTAACTTCTGCTCCTGCGTATAGCTGATCTTCAAAAACATCATTATTAGCTTGAAATCTATCTCCCACAATTCTCTCAATATCTCTATCAACTTCAATAGATTCTATGGTTGGTCCAAATTGGAATCTACTTCCTCTGCTATTGGTCCAAATCAACGATGGAGAAAAGTGCCACTGTTCAATATTCACTCTGTTATAATCTAGATCTACCGCATTATCATCGTATACCGTTTCATTTCCATTTCCAAAGTAATTCAAAGTAAAATTAGGACTCGTATAATAAGCATCTATTCCAAGATTCCAATTATAGAAAATATGAGCAAATTCCCCGAAATAGCTCAATTCCAATCCTTGTGTATCAAAGAAATAATTTACTCCAAGCGTATGCTGAGTGGTGTATGGATTTTTAACCAAACCATAAGTGGTATAAGTATCTGAAAGACCAACATTAACCCCAGCATCAGAACTAAAACCTACTGCAGGGAAAATGCTGTTCTGGGAGGTTTTGCGTTTTGTATAATCGTAATTATTAATATCGTAAGAATCTACCAACCATTTTTTTCCGGCCTTTATTATGGTGTTCTTTTTTCCTTTATAATCGTATAATTTTGTGTTTTTTGAATTTTCGAAGTTGTAAATATCATTTTCTTCACCTCCTAAAACCTTTAATTTTATAAGGTTATTACCTTTTCCTTCTATTTTAAATTCATCATCACCATCTAAACCATAGATCCAGATCTCTTTAGTTTCTTCTGAAGAATAGCTATTTTGAAACACAACCGTGTCTTTTCTGGAGATCTCGATATCTGTTATACCATCTTTTTTACGAGAGATTAAAAATTTATCATCCTTCTCTGTACCTGTAATTACTCTAAATTTATTTAAGTAATCATAATAATCACGGGTAACACTCATTAAATTATCACGACGCTTTTTTAAATTCTTCTTGATTTTAGCAATACTGTTATCCTTTACGTCTTCTGGTAAATTAGCAAAGGCGCTTTCAATTTTAGAATCTGTAAGATTAGATTGAATAAATTTTACTTGCTCTTCCCAAACTTGCCATTTTGCTTTTTGGATAAGCATATTATCCATCGCATAACCTGCAGTATTGAACCATTTTACATTATCTATGGAAGAATGAAAACTTTGCATAGCTCTAAATGGAGGGAATCCTAGTTTTAATAAAGTGATAATTGGCCCATCATATTTTGAAAATGCTTGGTCACGGTCTCTAGGTATTACTTTATAAACCTTTTTATAGTCACCCTCTTTAAATTCTGCCCATCTAAATTGATCGTCATGTCTATCCCAATCTCCAACCAACATATCAAAAATACGTGCCTTAATATATTCTCCTTCGTCTACACTTGCGTCCTTAGACTCTAGTAACTCCTCTCTAAGGTCAGATGAACTTAAGATATCATCTGCTCCTCCAAAGATCTTCATATCCTTATTCTCGTCTCCTACATGTTCTTCTAACATATATAATTCATCACCATACTCATCATTAAAGACGCCTAAGGATTTTTGCTTCGGAACATAATAAACTTTTGGACTAACGTGTAATATATCAACATCGTCCATAAGATCGTTTAAAGCGAATGGGGCGTAAGGATGGGCAGTAGTATAGTAATCCATAACTATTCTTTCAACAACGGAATTATCTACAATATCTGCTACATAATGCTCTTTTACGTTATTCTGAATAAAACGAATTGCGCTCTTCTTTAAAGCTCTTAAGGTATATTCGTTTTCATTATCGTTAATTAATCTCAAAGATCTGGATTGATGTCCTCCACCTTCGGCAATAGGTTTTACATTTCCAGGAAGATCATCTAAGAACAATACAGGAGCATTGATCTGTTTGCTAAAAATATCTCTATAATGTTCTCCCCAAACCCATTTATACAATCCACTTTTATCTGTTTCTTCAGGATAATAAACAGAAGATTGGAATGTCTTATTATAAGACTCCTTTGGCTCGTAAGAAACATCCTCTAATCTGGTGCGTTGTCTCAATATCTCTTTTTCGAATATAAGATTTGAACTGGCGCCAGTAGTTTCATAGAAATATACTGTTGAGCTTCCGTCTTTATAAACATCTAACTTTGCATAACCATTTTTATCTGAAGCAAAATGTGTTTTTTTATGAGCTCTGGCCTTTTGAGTTTTAGTAGCGGCACCACTTATAATTTGTGGTACTTCATGATGATCTAAATACTGAAGGTTTCTATCATTACCAGATACAAAGATCACATCTTCGAATTCTCTGGCGGTAGCTTCTAAAATATTATGAAGTTTACTTTGTTCAGCATTTTGATATGTTTGATCTGAAAAACCAGCCACTTTTTTAATGAAACCATATTTAGTACTGCTCAAAATAGGATGGTGAACAGCAACTATGGTAGTTTTACCAAAGTTATCTTTTAATTCATCTCTAAATTCAGCAAAGAACTGCGCTCTTGTTTTAATATCACATTTGTTGTTGATATAAGTGTGATCGTCCCAATTCTCCAAATACCATTGAGAATCTATCAAGATCAAAGCAACATCATCATTAATTTGTTCACTCTCTATGGGGCAACCATCGTTTGGCCAAAAATCTGCTTTGCTATTGTCTTGTAAAAAGGATTCCAGATCATCTATACTTTTATGCCCTTTTTTATTCCATTCATTCACGCCTGGAGTGAAGATCACCTTTCCATTAAATTTTTCTAATGGCGTAAGTAAGTAATTGGTAAGATATTTCTCTGTTTCATCTTGAGCTTTATCCTTGGATGGATAACCTTTTTCTGGAGTTATATTTCCAACAACCAATAAAGTAGCATTTTCATCTTTTTGCGAAGATTGAGTAATTGCGTTTAATACATTCTGTGAGATCTTGTTCTCCGTATCTAAACCAGTGTTCGCTGTAATATAAGTGGTGTGTGAGATCTCTTTCTCTTGTTTGATGGTTTTTTCCTGAGCAAACCCGGAATTTAAAGTAACTAAGAATAGAGAAATATTAATAAAGAAAAAGGAAATAGTGCGTCTTAGATCTAGGGTGGACGTAGGTATTTGCATATTAATATAAGTGTTAAGGCGGTTTTTATGTTTTTATGGCTGATTAAAATCGCCAAATAGCACGCAAGATTCAAAAAAAAATTTTTCCTTGAATAAATTTTAACGTACTATAACATTTTTACAAGCTTTTTGAGATGATTTAATCTGAAATACAGCATGTTATAAAACAATCAATTTTTATTTATCTTAAGGATAGACGTCTATATATTGAGGGATTAAATTTTTCATGTAAACTAACTTTTGTGATAGCTTTTAGTAATTCACCTTTATTATTGTGGAATAAAATTTAAATTAGCTTCAAAACTATAATCTTGAGATTATTATTCTTTTTAATTGTTTTATATACTATTTCTGGATTTTCACAGGAACTTCCTCCGGTAATCAATTATAGCGCTTCAGATTATAATGCCGGTAACCAAAATTGGATGATCTCCCAGGCGCAGAATAAAAACCTATATATAGCGAACGGGACAGGATTACTCGAATTTAATGGAGCAGAATGGAGTTTGTATCCGGTGCCTAATAATACAATAGTTAGATCTGTAAAATCGCTTGGAAATAAGATCTTCACCGGAGCTTATATGGAAGTGGGATACTGGGAGAAAAACGAATATGGCACTTTAGATTATACTAGTCTATTAGACAAATTCCCAGAAAAACTTAGAGATGGAGAACAATTCTGGCATATTGAGAACAGTGAAGATATCTTGATCTTCCAAAGTTTCGAAAATTTGTATCTATATAATCTCAACACAGATGAGATCACCGTTGTCAATACCAATAAATCATCTTCTATCACCAATCTATTTAAGGTTGAAGAGAATATCTTCTATCAACAGGAAGATCAAGGAGTTTTTCTAATTAAGAATGGGAAACCAGAATTACTAATTCCTTCTGAAGCTGTTGGCGATCTGGAATTTGTTCATCTTTTGATGAGAGATAATCAACTTAAAATAGTTTGTAAGTCTGGCGAGTTTTATACATGGGATGGAACCAAATTAATAGCATTCAATGAAGGATTAACTGAAGCCTTACAAGGACTAAGTATTTTTTATGCACAGGATTTAGCAGATAATTCTTTTGTTCTAGGTACTGTAGAAAATGGTATTTATCATGTAAGTTCTAGTGGTGATATTTTGGAAAATTTTAATCAGACCAATGGATTATTAAATAATACGGTGCTAAGTTTATTCGAAGATGTAGATAAAAATCTGTGGGCTGGAATGGACAATGGAATAGGAGTGATCAACCTTAATTCTGCATTCGAAATATTTCAAGATAAAAATGGTAAAATTGGTTCCGTTTATACTTCCATCAAAGAAAAGGATTATTTGTATCTAGGCACAAATCAGGGCTTGTACTTCAAAAAAAATGGCGAAAATACATATGCTCTAATCCCAGGAACCAATGGACAAGTGTGGAGTTTGCAGAAAATAGATGATATTCTCTTCTGTGGACATAATATTGGAACGTTTATAATTAAGGATGGATTAGCGCAGAAAGTTGCAGACAGGTCTGGTACCTGGAAAGTTATAAAATTAGAGCAACATTCCGGTTTTTATTTACAGGGTCATTATAATGGTTTAAGCATATTGAAAAGGAAAGGAGAAGTATTTGAGGCTTTTCCGATGCTTACAGATTTCCCACATTCTTCTAAATCCATTGTTTCTAAAGAAAATGGAGATATCTGGATTGGGAATGAGCATAAAGGTGTTTTTAAAATAACATTGGATGATTCCCTAAAAAATATAAGGACCACCACAAATTATCCATTTAAAGGAGTTTCTGGGATCACTTCAAGTATTTTTAAGTTCAATGATACTTTATATTATGCAACAAAATCTGACTTTTTCCAATACTTGCCAAATGCAAATAAATTTAGTTCGAAAAATGATTTAAATAAGCTCACAGCTAAATTTAAAAGAATTTCAGGTACTGTTGTAAATGACAGAGAAGATAAGATCTGGGGATTTACTGAAAGTTCCATTTTTAATGTGGGTCTTTCTCAATTGAGTTCTGGCTATAATTTAACCACTATTTACTTGCCTAAGGAGGTTAGGAATATCACAATAGGGCATGAAAATATTACGGCTTTAGATAAGGATAAATACATAATTGGAGTTTCAAACGGATTTTTGATCTATAACCAAATGGTAATGGTAGATCAGGATTACCAGTTAAAGATAAATAAGATCACTAGTTCAACAGTGGAGAACAATTCTATTTTGGTTCCCTTAAATGAGAAATGGGTTTTTGCTTATAAATTCAACAACATCAATATAGCTTATAGTATAGCTGAATATGAAAAATTTATTTCTCCGGAATATAGTTATAGACTTATAGGATTGAACTCCAAATGGAGTAATTGGAATAAAGACCAAATGGTATCTTTCAGAAATCTTTCCTTTGGTGATTATGAGTTTCAGGTGAAAGGTAAGATTGGTGTCAATACCACAGAAACAGTTTCTTACTTTTTTACAGTTTCCCGACCTTGGTATTTAAGCTGGATCGCAATTGCTTGTTATGTTTTGTTGTTTCTGGCTATACTATTTCTAATTCATAGAACCAATTTAAGGCATCATAGGAAAATCAATGAGGAAAATGAGAAGGAGCTAAAGATGAAAAATCTGGAGTCAGAACAAAAGATCATAATGCTTCAGAATGAACAACTGGAAAAGGATATGAATAGTAAGAATAAGGAACTTGCAGCCTCTACTATGAGTTTAATTAAAAAGAATGAATTCTTAACCAATATTAAAGACCAATTAAAAGAATCTGAATCTTCAAAAGTAAAATCTGTAATCAAGACTATAGATAAGGATATTAATGAAGAATACAACTGGAATTTATTTAAAGATGCGTTTAACAATGCAGACAAAGAATTCTTTAAAAAGATAAAATCTAAGCATCCTGACCTTACTTCTAATGATCTTAAACTCTGTGCTTATTTACGGCTAAATCTTTCATCAAAAGAAATTGCCCCACTTCTCAATATTTCCGTAAAAAGTGTAGAAATAAAACGATATCGATTGCGTAAAAAGATGCTTTTACCCCGTGAAGTGAATCTTGCAGAGTATATTCTTGCAATTTAAATCTATACATTTATTATTAATAACTCTACATTAACTCTACAGGTGTTAGTTTAATATTGTTTTCCCAAAGATTGTTACTATCTTTTAATTAGTTTATTCCGATAAAACACCTAGGTAATCCAGCTTAAGAGTTTACCCCACATATTATATTGCCCTTGTATATATTTTGTAAAGGTGAAATTTCTTATTTCTTAAAACTGTATTAATATATTGCTTAGGCAATTTTAACAAATTTTCACATGAAGAGATTTACATGTTTATTAATTGTCCTTTTTGGGGGAATTATTTCTATGTATTCGCAATCGATTGCGGTTCAAGGAACCGTCACCGATGAGAATAATGTTCCACTATTAGGGGTAAATGTTTTAGTAAAGAATGAGTCGCGTGGAACCACCACCGATTTTGATGGTAATTATAAGATAGAGAATGTAAAACTTGGGGATATCCTTCAGTTTTCCTATATCGGGTTTTTACCAAAAGAAATTACCATTACTGGGAACCAAACTTTAAATGTTCAATTACTAAACGATTCTGAATCTTTAGAAGAAGTAGTTGTAATTGGATATGGTACTCAGGCAAAAAGAGAAATAACAGGTGCAGTAAGTGTTGTAGGATCTGAAACTATTGAAGAGCTTAACCCGGTAAGGGTGGAACAAGCGCTTCAAGGTAGGGTTGCAGGTGTGAATATCACTTCCACTTCTGGATCTCCAGGGAGTGCTTCTACTATTAGTATAAGAGGTATCTCTACCAATGGTGATTCCAGACCTTTAATTTTGGTAGATGGAGCTGTGATAGAAGATCTAAGTGTTATCAATCCCAATGATATAGAAAGTATAAGCGTACTTAAAGATGCTACAGCTGGTATATATGGAGTAAGAGCTGCCAACGGGGTTATCTTGATCACCACCAAAGGGGGTCAGAAAAACACAGATCTTAGAGTAGAGGTAGATACTTATACAGGTGTTCAGGAAACAAGTAGAAAATTGCCCGTATTAAATGCTACCGAATATGCTGTTATAATTAATGAAGCTTTCGCAGCAGGTGGACAAACCCCACCTTTTAACGATTTTAGTTTGTTAGGCGAAGGTACAGATTATCAAGATGAGATATTTAGAGAAGCATTTATTTCAGATCTTAACGTAAACGTTTATGGTGGTGGCGAAAAAGCTACGTATTCTGTAGGTGGAGGTTATTTAAATCAAGACGGGATTGTTGGAGGAAGTTCTTCTAATTTCGAACGTGTTACCGGAAGAGGTAGTTTTGATTATGACATTTTTGAAAACTTAAAATTATCTACAACTGCAATTTACAATCATTCTAATAGAAGTGTATTAGCCGAAAATACCTTAGGATCTGTATTGTTCAATGCCATAAATATGGCACCAACCATTCCTGTATTTGATGCGAACGGTGAATATAGTTTAGCTGAAGGTTTGGGGAATGAAGTTATTAACCCGATCGCTCAAATTGCTAATACTTATAATAATTCTGAAGTAGATAAAATTACAGGTACAGCTGGGTTGGCGTATGACTTTTTTGATCATTTTAAGGCAGAAGCAAGATACCAATTCAATTATGCTGAAGTAAGAGGGAATAGTTTTTTCCCGGAAGCATTTTATGGCTCAGGAAAAGTATTTAATATTAACGAAGGAAGAAATGTGGTGAATGAAAGTACAAATTTCTTTAGAGATTATACCTTCGATGCTTTTCTTTCATATACCAACTCTTTTAAGGATATCCATAATGTAACAGCTTTATTAGGAACTTCAGTTTTTAAGTCCACCGGAGATTTTTATGGCTTCACAGGATTTAATATTCCCGGTAACCTTTACGAAAATGCAAGTATAGCAAATGCTTCAGATGTTGTAGATAATTACCAAAATGTAAGTAACAGGATTTTTGACTCTAGATTGCTTTCCTATTTTGCAAGACTTCAATATAACTATGATCAGAAATATTTAGTTTCAGCAGTAATTAGACGTGATGGTTCATCTAATTTTGGACCAAATAACAAATTTGGTTATTTCCCGTCTGTCTCTGCAGGTTGGGTAATTAGTGAAGAAAGCTTTTTTGAAAATAATATTGTGGACTTCTTTAAAATAAGAAGTAGTTATGGGATCCTTGGAAATGATCGAATTGGAGCGTTTGGATACACCTCTCTTTTAAACGGAGAAGGAACTTATGTTTTTGATAATGAACTTTTCTACGGAATTGCTGCCGGTAGACTTTCTAATCCTAATTTACAATGGGAGGAACAAACCGCATTTGATATAGGTGTTGACGCAAGATTATTTAAATCTAAACTAGACCTAACCGTAGATTATTTCGAAAGACAAACAGACAAACTTTTATTAGTTCCTCAAGTTTCCGGGATATTAGGCGTTGGCGCTCCGGGAGCTGGTGCCCCAATTGTTAATGCAGGTTCTGTTGAAAATAAAGGATGGGAATTCTCATTTTCTTACAAAGAAGTAATATCAGAAGATTTCGATTTTAATATTAGTTACAACCT
The DNA here is from genome assembly GCA_038233835.1 of Flavobacteriales bacterium. Lineage (GTDB taxonomy): Bacteria > Bacteroidota > Bacteroidia > Flavobacteriales > Flavobacteriaceae > Gillisia. The sequence goes on from JBBSVD010000032.1 coordinate 11,997, forward strand.
TAGCACCTTACAAAATAAGGTACTATCTGTAGCAAATGAGAATGGATTTGTTGAGGGAGGATTTTTTGCTGTAGGGCAGGGAGATGCTCCTGCTAGAATGGAAGCTGGACAGCCAATTGGTTATTTTTACGGATTGCAGACGAACGGGATCTTCCAAAATGCTGCAGACATAGCAAATTCTGCTACTCAAGTTAACGCCAATCCTGGAGATTTGCGGTATGTAGATCAAAATGGAGATGGTGTTATTAATCCAGATGACCGTGTAAATATTGGAGATCCTATTCCAGATGTAACTATGGGACTTAATATTGGTTTTAATGTAAAGAATTTCGATTTCATTGCTTATGCTTTTGCTTCTATTGGGAACGATATGGTTAGAGCGTACGATAGGAATGAAATACGTACTAATAAGACTTCGTATGTTTTAAACAGATGGACGGGAACAGGAACATCAGATGTGTATCCTAGAGTGAATATTGGACCAAATTCTAATAATGTATTCTCCGATTTTTATGTTGAAGATGCCTCTTACGTAAGATTACAAAATGTGCAATTGGGTTATAGTTTAAACAATTCGATCACAGATCAACTGGGAATTAGAAAACTAAGATTTTATATTTCCGTGAACAACGCTTTCACCTTAACAGAATATAATGGTTACGATCCTTCTGCATCTAATGGAAATCCTATTGGAGGAGGTATAGATCAAGGATTTTATCCAGTACCTAGAGTTTATTCAGCTGGTTTAAACTTTAAATTTTAATAAAAATGAAGATGAAAATAAACACACTTAAAAACCGAATTATCTTCACTTTAGTAGCATTTATCGCTATTTCATGTAGTGACGATTTCGTAAATGTAACTTCTGAGAATGAAAGTGCAGATAATTACTTCAACAATGAAGAAGAATCCCAACAAGCATTGATTGGCGCTTATGATTTGTTACAGGCAACTTATCTAAATGTTATGATTGGAGAAATAGCATCAGATAATACCTTAGCAGGAGGTGAAAGTGCAAATGATGTAATAGGTTTCCAACAAATAGATAAAATGACTCACACTCCTGTGAACCAACAATTGCGTGATGTATGGAATTGGATGTTTGCGGGGGTAAACCGTGCAAATTACTTGCTTCAATATCAGGACAAAACAGATTTTGACGGAAGAAATGAAGTAATAGCACAAGCTAGATTTTTAAGAGCTTATTATTATTTTGAATTGGTAAAATTCTTTGGTGCTGTACCATTGGTTGTAGATAAGCCTCTTGAATTTGGAGATCAATTTAATGTTCCTCGTACTCCGGTTACAGAAGTATATGATCAGATAGAAGCAGATCTTATTTTTGCTGCAGAAAATCTTCCTGCTACTCAAGCACAGGCAGGTAGAATTACTTCAGGTGCGGCAAATGCACTTTTAGGAAAGGCATATCTGTACCAAGGTCAATTTAGTGAAGCGGCGGCAGCTTTAGAAAAAGTGATTAGTGGGCCGTATATGTTGGTAACAGATTATGAGAGTATTTTTGAACCGGAAGGAGAAAATGGACCAGGCGCGGTTTTTGAAATTCAGTATACAGATAAAGAAGGAGCAGGTTTTGGATGTTTACAATGTAGTGAAGGAAATGTTGCTGTAGGTTTTAATGGGATAAGAAATATTACATATCCACCAAATTTCGACGGAACTTTTGATTCTGGTTTCAGTTTTAATTTACCGGTTCAAGATGTAGTAGATGCTTTTGAAGCTGGAGATATTCGTAAGGATGTTGCGATTCTAGATATAGAAGCTCATGCTGCTCAAACAGGTGCTACTTATGTAGAAGGTTATGAGCACACAGGATATTATAACAGAAAATATATAGCGAGAAAGGGAGATCTAAATACCGGAGATGCCAATCTAACTAATCCAAATAATTATCGTTCTATTCGCTTTGCTGATGTTTTATTGATGGCTGCGGAAGCTAACTTCAAAAAATCTCCACCAGATGAAGCTAAGGCTAGAGAATATTTAAACCGAGTTCGAGTGAGAGCTCAACTGGATCCTGTACAACTTTCAGGAAATGCATTATTAGACCAAATATATAAAGATCGCAGGTCAGAATTAGTTGGTGAAGGTCATCGATTCTTTGATCTTGTACGTACCGGAAGAGCCGCAGGTGCTATTGATGGTTTTGTAGTAGGTAAAAATGAATTATTTCCTATTCCAGCAATCGAAATTCAACTTGCAGGCAATAACTGGGAGCAAAATCCAAATTATTAAAAATTAAATAAATCGAATAAATATGAAAATATTCAAATTCTTAGCGATGCTAACCATCTCGGTCCTTCTATTTACTGGATGTGAGAAAGAAGAGATCACGAATTATGCATTCCAAGAAATCTCTGCACCTACTAATGTAACAGCCAATTTTAGTGTGGCTCAAGATGATTCAGGAGATGTTACCATCACTCCAAGCGGTGAAGGCGCTCAGGTATTCAAAGTTTATTTTGGAGATGGTGATGATACACCTGTTGAGGTTGCCCAAGGAGAATCTGTAACTTATACCTATGGTGAAGGAGAATACCTTGTACGAGTGGTAGCTGTAGGTTCTACAGGACTTACAAGTGAATTTAACCAGAGGTTATTAATCTCATTTAAGGCTCCTGAAAATTTGGTGGTGAATGTAGATCAATCTGCTAGTAATCCTGCAATGGTTAGTGTAAGTGCAACTGCAGATTTTGCTGCAACTTTCGATGTATATTTCGGAGATGTTGAGGACGAAGAACCAACTCAATTAATGCCGGATGGATCTATAAATCATACCTATGCCAGTCCTGGAACTTATACCATTCGCGTAGTAGCTAAAGGTGCTGGAGCGGCAACAACAGAAGCTACAGAAGAAGTAGTGGTCCCTGAAGCTAATGATCCAGTAAAATTGCCAATTACTTATGATTTACCAACGGTAAATTATGCCTTAGGCACTTTTAATGGAGCAACTTTCAAAGTAGTTACTAATCCATTCCTTTCAGGAGCTAATCCTGAAGAGTCTATGGTTGGAGCAATCACTAATGCGGGTGCCAACTTTGAAGGTGGAGCCTACAATTTAGGAGAGCCGGTAGATTTTAGCGGGGATAATAAGACTATTACAATGAAATTTTATTCAGATAAACCGGTATCCGTACTTGTGAAATTTGAAGGTGGTGCAACTGATGCAGATCGTGCTAATGAAGTATCTGTAGATCACGGTGGAACAGGATGGGAAGTGTTAACCTTCGATTTTGGAACAGATGCACTTAAAAGCTTTATTGAGGGAGATCCAGGAAATTTCACACCTTTTGTCCCAACAGGAAAATATAGCACGTTAGTTCTTTTTGTAGAAATAGGAAAAACAACCAAAGGTACATTCTACTTCGATGATATTATGAAGGCTGGAGATGGACCTGTAGCAAGTACCAAAACAAGTTTTCCAGTAAACTTTGAAACTGCTGCAAATGGTGGAGCTACTGCTAATTGGTCAGTTTTTGAAAATGTAGATAACCCACCATTAGAAATCGTTTCTAATCCAAATGCAACTGGAGCTAATACTTCTGCCACAGTTGCAAAGTTTATAGCTAGACAAGGGGGTCAACCTTTTGCTGGAACAATTACACAATTGCAAACTCCTTTTACTTTAAGTGCATCTAATAGTATTGTTAAGATCCTAGTTTGGAAAACGGTAATAAGCGATGTTGGAATTAAATTTGAAAATGCTACCGGTGGATCCACAGGAGAAGTTAAAGTAGCAAATACAAAAGTTAACGAGTGGGAAGAACTTACATTCGATTTTTCAAGTGCAATTGGAAAACCGGAAAATACAAATATTACAGGACTCGTTGTTTTTCCAGATTTTAAAAATGGAAGAAGCCAAGACAATGTGGTTTATTTCGATAATATCACTTTAAATGCAGCTGGAAGTGGTGGAGGAGGAACAACTGGAGCAGACTTTGGTCTCCCAATAGATTTTGATGCATCTACTACTTATACCACTGGAGCTAATAGTGTTCCTTTTAAAGTTGTAACTAACCCTAAGCAATCTGGAATTAATCCTACTGCTACAAAAGTTGGAGAGGTTACCAATAATGGTGGTCAATATGAAGCATTAAGCTTTGTTCTTGATAAAGCTATAGATTTTTCTGGATCTAATAAAACAATTACTATGAAGGTTTACTCTGAAACAGCTTATCCAGTGTTATTCAAATTCGAAACTGGAGTAAATGGTGAAAGAGCAAATCAGGTTCAAGCAAATCACACAGGATCGGGATGGGAAGAATTAACTTTCAATTTTGCAACAGATGCTAAGACCAGTTATAATAGTGATGCAGATCCGGGAGGTGCAGCTTTTGTTCCAACTGGGAAATATAAAGAAATAGCTATTTTCTTAGATTTTGCAGGATTTACTGCAGGAACTTTCTATATAGATGATATCGAACAGAATTAGAAAAATAAAATATGAAACACTTAAAAATAATATTAAGCATATTGGCAGTTGCCTTTTTGTTTTCCAGTTGCCAAGAGGATGATCTTGGTTTGGATAAAATGATGGTACCTTCCAATATTGTAGTTAATACAGATATCAGTGCAGATGGATCTGGAATAGTAAAATTTACTGTATCAGCAGATAATGCGATCTCTTATAAGTTCAATTTTGGAGACGGAACTACTGGATCAACTTTGGATGGAACCTTTACAAAACGTTTCAGCAAAAATGGGTTGAACACTTATCTCGTAAATGTAATTGCATATGGAAAAGGTGGAATAAGTAGTTCTAAAGCTATAGAAATTGATGTTCAAAGTGATTTCTCAGATCCTAATACTAAGCAATTCCTTACTGGAGGTAGTACAAAAAAATGGTATGTAGCCTCATATCTTCCAGGTCATCTTGGAGTAGGGCCATCATCAGGAGATGGTTTTGATTCACCTATTTATTATCAAGCAGCTCCTTTCGAAAAAGCGGGTGCAGATGCTAGTAGTTGCTTTTATACAGATGTTTTAACCTATAGTACTACAGGTGAAGATAATTTAACTTATGTATTGAATAATAACGGACAAACCTTCTTTAACGTAGATTATGTTGGACAATTTGGCGGACCAACAGGAAGTGGAGATCAATGTATAGATTTTGATACTAGTGGTGCCAAGAATGCTACCTTATCTCCAGCAACTTCAGGAATTGCCAATTCTACAGGTACACAAATAGACTATTCTAATGCTGGCTTTATGAGTTATTATATTGGAGCTAGCTCTTATGAAATATTGAGTATAGATGAGAATAGTATTTACGTAAGAGCGATCATGGGTAACAACCCTTCACTGGCTTGGTACTTAAAATTCACTACTCTTTCCTACGAAATGCAAAATGCAGGAACTGGAGGAGGGGGAGAACAAGGATTTGAGACTGAATATACCAACTTGGTATTTTCGGATGAATTTAATGTGAATGGAATTCCAGACCCGGAGGTATGGACATTCGAAATAGGTAATAATAACGGATGGGGTAATAATGAAAAACAGTATTATACCGATGATAATGCGGTGGTAACAGATGGAAATTTGGTGATCACGGCAAAAGCTGAAAGTATTAATGGATTTAATTACTCATCTTCCAGAATAATTACCAAAGATAAATTTGAATTTACTTATGGTAGAATAGAGACTAGAGCAAAAATGCCAACTGGTAAGGGTACTTGGCCTGCAATATGGAGCCTTGGAGCCAATATAGATGAAGTTGTTTGGCCAGAAAATGGAGAAATAGATATTGTGGAGCATATTGGTAACAACCAAAACACTATTTATGGAACCTTACATTATCCTGGTAGATCTGGCGGAAACGCAGATGGTGGTACAACTGTAATTGAAAATGCAAGTACAGAATTCCATATTTATACGGTAGAATGGTCTCCAGAAAGAATTTGGTTTTTTGTAGATGGAGAAAAGTATCATACCTTTGAAAACACTCCTGATTCTCCCTTTAATCTTGATTTCTTTTTTATCATGAATGTAGCCATGGGAGGAGATTTTGGAGGAGAAATAGCTTCAGACTTTGATCAATCTGCGATGGAAGTAGATTATATCAGATTATATCAATAACTAGTTAAATAGCCAAAATTGTCTGGGGGAATTACGTTCCTCCAGATATTTATTTGTCAAAAATGAAAAAGAAATCCTTACATATATTTATTCTCTTATTGACCTGCTTGACAGCATTTGGTCAGAATTCAAAAATACCTAGCTCTGTGGAGAATGTTGAAGCTAAGGTAGATTCAGTATTATCCTTAATGACCTTGGAAGAGAAAGTCGGACAGTTAGTACAATACAATGGTAGCTGGGATCTTACAGGCCCGGCTTCAGAATTGGATAGTAAACAAAAAGAAACCAATCTTAAAAAAGGTCGTGTTGGTTCCATGTTAAATGTGCTTTCTGTAGATGCTACACGAGAAGCTCAAAAACTCATCATGGAAAACTCTAGAATGAAGATCCCGCTGATCTTTGGTTATGATGTAATTCATGGATACAAAACCATATTCCCAGCACCCTTAGGTGAAAGTGCTAGTTGGGATCTCGAAGCTATGGAGCTTTCCGCTAGAATTGCAGCTAAAGAATCTGTTGCTGAAGGTGTAAACTGGACCTTTTCACCCATGATAGACGTTTCTAGGGATGCAAGATGGGGACGAATCATGGAAGGTTCGGGGGAAGATCCATATCTTACCTCTGTTGTGGGAGTTGCCAAAATTAAAGGATATCAGGGAGATAATCTTGCAGATAAATTTACAATCGCAGCTACCGCGAAGCATTTTGCTGGTTATGGTTTTGCTGAAGCAGGTAGAGATTACAACACCGTGAATTTGGGCGAGAACGAATTGCAAAATAGCGTACTGCCTCCTTTTAAAGCTGCTGCCGAAGCTGGAGTGGCCACATTTATGAACTCTTTTAATGAGATAGATGGAATTCCATCTACAGGAAACAAATATCTGCAAAGAGATATTTTAAAAGGGGAATGGGACTGGAAAGGATTTATGGTTTCAGATTGGGGATCTATCCCGGAAATGATCAACCACGGAATTGCAAAAGATAAAAAACAGGCTTCACAAATTGCTATAAATGCAGGAAGCGACATGGACATGGAAGGTGGCGCTTATGAATCTAGCCTCGCAGAATTAGTTAATGAAGGTACTGTAGATATAGCCGTAGTAAATGACGCAGTAAGACGTGTGCTACGAGTAAAGTTTAAACTAGGTCTCTTTGACGATCCTTATAAATATTCTGACCCAGAGGTTAAAAAGAATATATCTTATGAAGAACACAGAAAAACAGCAAGAGCCATTGCAGCAAAATCTATTGTGCTTCTTAAAAATGAAAAAGATCTTTTGCCAATTAAGGCAGTAAAATCTATTGCAGTTATTGGTCCATTGGCCAATGATAAAGATGCGCCAATTGGAAACTGGAGAGCGCAAGGAGAAGCAAATTCTGCTGTTTCTGTAGTAGAAGGAATTAAAAATGCAGTAGGAAAGGATACCGAGGTTAAATATGCCTTAGGAACCACTTTAGGAATTAGTGAACGATCGTTTCTACTTCCTTTAGAGATCAATAAAATCGATAGATCTGGGTTTAAAGAAGCAATAGAGCTTGCTAAGAATTCAGAATTGGTGGTAATGGTCTTAGGGGAAGATGCTTTTCAGGCAGGAGAAGGTAGAAGTCAGGCAAAAATCAGTTTGGCAGGACTTCAGCAAGAACTTTTAGAAGAAATTAGAAAAGTGAATAATAACATTGTTTTGGTTTTGATTAATGGAAGACCATTGGAGATTTCTTGGGCTTCAGAAAATATTCCTGCTATTGTAGTTGCTTGGCAATTAGGAACAGAAAGCGGAAATGCTATTGCAGATGTTTTATTTGGAAAATATAATCCTTCAGGGAAACTTCCAGTTTCATTTCCTAGATTGGTGGGGCAGGAGCCTTTATACTACAATCAAAAAAATACAGGAAGACCTTCAAATGATCAGCATGTTACGTATTCCCACTATACCGATGTGAAAAAGGATGCGCTTTATCCTTTTGGGTATGGGTTGAGTTATGCTGATTTTGAATATGGTGCGCTTTCTCTTTCTGGAACTGAGATGAATTCAGAAGAGGCTTTAGAAGCAAGCATCACGATAAAAAACGCTGGAAAGGTAAAAGGTAGAGAAGTGGTACAATTGTATCTTCAGGATATAATTGGAAGCACAACAAGACCAGTAAAGGAATTAAAAGGTTTTCAGTTAGTAAATCTTGAGCCAGGAGAAACGAAGACCATTAAATTCCCTATTATACCAAAAATGTTGGAATTCTATACTGCTAAAAAGATTTGGGAAGTAGAAGAAGGTGATTTTAATGTATTTGTGGGAGGTAATTCCAGAGATTTGAAGACCGCTGAATTTACTTTTAAGAATTAAAAAACGTCTATTCATGAATTATAAAGTTGCTATACTTTTTCTAAGCATTTTACCATTTACGTCTTGTGCTCCAAAAATCTTTCAGGATAATTTTGATGGAGATACTTTAAACTTGGACCACTGGAGTTATGAAGAAGGAAATGGTTGCCCAGATCTATGTGGTTGGGGTAACAATGAGCTGCAGACCTATAACAGAGATTATGTTAAACTGGAGGATGGGAATCTTGTAATTACCGCTGTTAAAAAAGGTGATCAGTATTTCTCTGGAAAAATAAATACAAAGGACAAAGTGGAATTTCAATATGGGAGTATTGAGGTAAGAGCCAAGTTAGCCACTGGAAAAGGATTTTGGCCGGCACTTTGGATGCTGGGAGCAGACGTGAAACAAGTGGGATGGCCTGCTTCTGGAGAAATAGATATCATGGAATATGTTGGTAAGGAGCCAGGGATGGTTTTTACTTCTCTTCATACCCCCTCAAGTCATGGGAATACTATTAACACCAAAAAATCTAAAATAGAAGGAATCGAAGAGGGGTTCCATATTTTTAAAGCAGATTGGAGCAAGGACGATATTAAATTTTATGTAGATGGAAACTTGTTATATACTTTTATACCTGAGGAATATGACGATAAGCATTATCCCTTTAGAAAATCTTTCTATTTTCTGATAAATCTAGCGGTTGGTGGAAATTTAGGTGGAGCAGAAGTAGATGATTCTTTATTACCTCAAAAACTTTACGTAGATTACATCAAGGTTTCAAAACTTTAGGTTTAAAATAATTAATTCAGCTAACACGATCTAATTCCTCTTCAATGAAAAACAATACTTTTCTAATTTTAATCACCATTGTTACAGCACTTGGTGGTTTGCTCTTTGGTTATGATACCGGAGTTATCAATGGTTCTCAATACTATTTTAGCCAATATTTCGATCTGGATGCAGGTATGAAGGGTTGGGTTGTGGGTAGTGCCTTAATAGGATGTTTTGTGGGTGCAATTGTAGCAGGCCCCCTTAGTAAAGGTATTGGAAGAAAGTATTCATTAATTATTTCAGCAGTGCTATTCTCACTATCAGCATGGGGATCAGGCTTGCCTGCATTTCTTCCGGAATCCGTAAGTTTATTGGTGGTTTTCAGAATAATTGGAGGTTTGGGAATTGGGATAGCATCTATGAATGCACCTACTTATATTGCGGAAATTGCACCAGCAAAAATTAGGGGAACTTTGGTTACCTATTATCAACTAGCGATAGTAGTTGGGTTTTTCGTGGTTTTCTTGGCAACTTATTTTATTGGAAATAGCGCTACGGAAGCAGAAAATATACAGTATGGATGGAGAACGATGTTCTGGTCTGAACTGATTCCTAGTTTATCATTTCTTGTGCTTTTGTTCTTCGTGCCTAAAAGTCCGCGTTGGCTGGCAATGAAGGGATTAAGATCTGATGCTCTAAGAGTATTAACCAGAATTCATGGTGCAGAGATCGCCGAAACTGAAATTAGAGAAATTGAAAAATCCCTTCAAAAAGATCAAGGTAAATTGAAACTTAACATATTTGCAAAAGGGATCTTTGGAATAATAGTAATAGGGACTGTCCTGTCTGTGTTACAACAATTCACAGGAATTAATGCGGTACTTTATTATGGAGCAGATATCTTTGAAAAAGCATTAGGCTTTGGGAAAGACGATGTATTGCTACAACAAGTATTACTGGCGGGTATAAACTTAGTTTTCACCTTTGTTGCCATGGCAACTGTAGATAAATTTGGTAGAAAGCCACTTCTATATATAGGATCTTTAGGAATGTTAGCTGGATTCCTTTTGTTAGGATTTACTTTAATGACTAACTCTGTGGGGATCCTTTCCCTTATTGGTGTACTTTTGTTTATAGCCTCTTTTGCTATGTCCATGGGGCCTGTGGTTTGGGTAATTCTTTCAGAAATGTTCCCGAATAGTATAAGAAGTACGGCGATGTCTATAGCTGTTGCAGCGCAATGGGCAGCAAATTATTTGGTTACCCAATCTTTCCCAATGGTTGCTGAAAGTAAGTTGAATGAAGGTGATTTTTGGAATGGTTCCTTACCTTATTTCATCTTTTCGGTATTCATACTAGGAATTGTATTCTTCACCTATAAATATATTCCTGAGACTAAAGGAAAAACTTTGGAGGAATTGGAAGATATGTGGGATATTCCTGAAGATGCCAAAAAGGTAGTTTAAGCTATTATTTTATTAAGGTGTCATCCTGAGCCTGTCGAAGGATGAGCGCGTCATGCTGAATTTTATTTCAGCATCTAAAAGAACTAGAATTTTAATTTATAAGAAATTCTTCCTTCGTCGGAATGACAATCAAGTTAGCCTGTCATCCTGATGCAGGAAGGATCTCAATGAAGCACAGTTTTTAGTTTTAAGTGATTTCTCCTTTGTTGGATGACAAAGAGAATAGAGAGGTCATCCTGAGCCTGTCGAAGGATCTCAACAAATCGGTATTTTAACTTTTAAGAGATTCCTCCTTCGTCGGAATGACAATCAATTCGATCTGTA